>PLAD01000022.1 GCA_003134215.1 Armatimonadota bacterium | reverse complement strand
CCGATGGGCAGCGACCCACCAACACCAAAGGAAGTCGCCGTCTTTATCGCTACCCTGCAAAAGGCGCCGTCACAGCCCGTGTTTGTCCATTGCCAGCATGGTGCCGACCGCACCGGCTGTATGATCGGTATCTGGCGCGAGACTCAGCAAGGCTGGGCCTATGCTCCGACGTTTGCCGAGATGAAGAAGTACGGATTCCAGAGCCGCTGGGTCAAGCTGTCGGCCGCAGTGCGCCAGAACGCCAAAAGTTAAATTTCAGTCAAACCGGCTCAGCTTGCTGCAAGACTGATCGCATAGACCGCATTCGCACCGGCGGCAATTAACGCTCTCGCGCATTCCGAAATCGTGCTTCCTGTCGTTGAGACATCGTCTACTAGCAGCAGGGTCTTGCCGGCGCACTGTACGGTGTCCGCACGAAAAGCGCCCTTCAAATTAACCAGGCGCTTTGATCGGTGTTGACCAACCTGCGGCCTTGTTCTTCGTGTCCTCACTAAAGCCTTCGTATCCAGTCGCAGCCCCAATTCACTTGCGATGCCGCGAGCAAGCCGCTCACTTTGATTGTAGCCTCGATGACGCTCCCTCAGGTTGTGTAGGGGGACGGGGACGACTGAATCGAATTGCAGGCCGCCCATGATTTCCGATCTAACTTTTAGATAGTCGGCCATGATTCGGGAGAGGGGCTTTGCCAGCATCGGCCGGTCCTGATATTTCAGCTTGTGAATTGCTTCCGCCAGGTTGCCGTCATAGACGCCAACGGATCTGCAGCGCAGCAACATCGCCGGGTAATCGACACATTTGAGACATTCAGCGCCCGGCTGAATCTGGCCGCAGCGAAGACAGTAGGGGGACGGCACCGGAACGATCAATTGAGCGATGCAGGGATCGCAGATTTCGAAGTCGCCGAAGGTCCCGCAGAGGAGGCAGTGGGGAGGATAGACCAGGTCAAGTAGGCCGCGCAGAAGATCGCTGCAAAACTGAACCGTCCCGGCTCCGCTCACACTTCGGCGTCCGACCAGGCATCGAAGAATGCAATGTCCCGGAAAGCCTGATAGCGTGAATTGATTTGTTTGCTGTCGAGGGTCCTCATACGATTGAGCGAAAAGTCTTCGACGTTAAACGAAGCCATTACGCTGCCGTAGACGACTGCTTTTCGCATCGATTTTTCCGATATGTCGTCTTTCGATGCGAGGTAGCCGATAAATCCGCCGGCGAAACTGTCGCCGGCGCCGGTGGGATCGGCGATTGTCTCTAGCGGATACGACGGCGCCGAAAAGTGTCGGCCGTTATGAAACAGGAGCGCTCCGTGTTCGCCCTTTTTGATGATGACCACTTTGGGACCGATACACTGGATCTCTTTCGCCGCTTTAATCGTCGAGAGAGTTCCAGTCAGCTGCCGCGCTTCCGCATCGTTGAGAACGGCGATGTCAACGCGCTCAAGAACCTTGAGCAGTGCGCTTCGCTTGCCTTCGATCCAGAAATTCATCGTGTCGCACATCGTCAGTTTCGGATTTGTTACCTGGTTCAGCACTTCAAGCTGTAGATCTGGATCGATGTTAGCGAGGAACACGTAATCCGCCGCTCGATAATCGTCCGGCAGCGTTGGGGAAAAATCTGCGAAAACGTTGAGATGTGTCTCCAGCGTGTGTGCGACGTTCAAATCGAAATCGTAGTAGCCGCTCCAGCGGAAAGTTTGGCCGCCTTGGACAATCTGCACCCCGGTTAGATCGATATTTCGACTGCTCAAAAAATCGAGGTGTTCAACTGGAAAATCAGAGCCGACGACCCCAACTAGTTGAACAGGGGAAAAAAACGACGCTGCTACCGACGAATAGTCGGCTGCGCCGCCGAGTGCATCCACGGCTTCTCCAATCGGCGTTTTCACCGTGTCCAGCGCCATCGAACCGACAATCAGCAGGTTTGGTTGAGGAGTTTGGGTCATAATGTTTCACAAGTGTCGCGGGATAAAAATGAATGCGCCGTGCTGGATTCGAACCAGCGGCCTTCTGCTCCGGAGGCAGACGCTCTATCCCCTGAGCTAACGGCGCATGTTCAACGCCGGCTTCGTCGCTCTCAACGGCGCGAAGATCAGGCGCGGTGGTCTGCTCAAGCGACCATGGGATCAGCACCATAGTACTCTATAGCCCATGGTTTTTAGGCTTGTTCGGCTGATTTTAGGGGCGGTTAATGTAAAATCTCAACGGCCTACCGGATTGGCCAGGGGATTGAATCTCGTAAGTGCGTCGCTGATTTTGCTGACGGTCGGAGAGACGAATCTTTCGTCCGCTGGTGCAAGTTCCGTCGTCAAAGCCATAATGCCCTGAAGATAATCGGCGAACTGCGAAGCATTCAGAAATGCTTTGCTCTTGTTGGTCGTGCCAGACTCTATACTGCTAAAACGCTGCAGCAATTGACACGATCCGTTGCTGAAATAGATAGCGGGCTGATAGCTGTATTCGAGACTGTGGCTTCCTTCAGACCAACTGCAAAATTTTGGCCTGCACGCTTCAACGACAGTGACTGCGACAACCTCGTCGAACAAAATTTCAATTGGGGTCGAGTCAAGCATGTCGAGAGTTACTCTACGGTTGAGC
>PLAD01000385.1 GCA_003134215.1 Armatimonadota bacterium | reverse complement strand
GGCGTGAACAATCCTCGTCCACTAAAATCGAGCGCGCAGAGTACCAGGGCTTCATCCATGGGAACAAATGCATGCCCGTATCGAGCGATGCCCTTCTTGTCGCCAATCGCCGTTTTAATCGCCGATCCCAGCGCGATGCCGACATCTTCAACCGTGTGGTGATCATCTATATATAGATCGCCGGTAGCTTGTATCGAAAGGTGCAGCAGACCATGGCGGGCGATCTGTGTCAGCATATGGTCGAAAAAACCGACTCCGGTGATTATTTCGCTTTCGCCGTCGCCGTCAATGTCGACCGTAATCGCGATTTCGGTCTCGCTCGTTTTTCTATTGATTGTCGCAATCCGTTTGCTCATATGCTCCTCAATGCTTCAAGCGGCGCACTCTCCGCCGCCGTCGGTTGATTGATCCAGCCCAAAACCTCGTCCACATTTTCAGCGACAATGTCCGTTCCAGTTTTCTTGAAAAAGCCGCGGTTGGCCTTCCCAGCCGGCCCAGTGAGAACCAGCGCTGAAAGGAACGGTGGAAGTGTCTCTTTCGCGTTCAAATTGCGCACGGTTCGGTAGTCGTCGCGCGTATCGCCGATGTAGATTCCCGCCTTGCGGCAATCGAGCTTGGATGCCAGTATCGCTAGTCCTGTCGGATTCGGCTTCAAGTAACCGTCATCCTGTGTGACTCTGAACTCGGCTGGAATTTCGTCGCTCAGCGAACAAATGGAAAGGCCAACGACTGTCTCCGTCGATGTCCGCCCTGTCAGCAGTCCGACTCGCTGTCGCACAGGCATTTTCGATTTGTCCACCAGGTTGGAATCCTTGTCGATATAGCCCGGGCCCTTGTAGTATTCGGGTTCGAAGCCATAAAGCTCGTTGCAGCGCGAACCGCCGAATATCTCTCGAAAAACCTGTCTGATCTTCGTCTTATTGTAATCCCGGACGATTATATCCCGTTCGCGCCAATCGTAATGTTCGAGGCAGATATCTTCTGCATTCTTCAAACCGCCGCCCTTCTGCTGCAGTCGCGTGGCATAGCGAGTCAGTGACGGCGGCAGGAGGTTCAAGGTTTCTGCGTCGGCTTCGCCGTTTTCTCGGCTTTTCACCAGATAATTCAAGACGATCGCGCACGCGAGCTCGACATCGTCATTAAATCCGCCCGCATTCTTGAACATCTCGACAATCTCAGATGTGAACAGTTTGTCCGGAGCTGCCCATCCGACTACTTCTCGAAGGTACGTCGGGACCGACAATATAAGTGCGGGACGTACCGATTCGGTGATATTGACCAAAACGCCGTCCATGTCGAAAATAACTGTATCGAGTTCGGATTGGAGCGAAACCGCTCTTTCAGATAAGTAAATCATTGTGTAGTTTTATTGCTTATTAACCGTTCTTGCGGACTCGTGCTGCTGCTGCATGGCCGTCGAAACCTTCGGCCTCCGCCATTAAAGCGACATCGTCCGCACAGGCGAGCGCCGCTTCTTCGTTGAAATAAAGGACACTGGTCCTCTTTAAGAAGGTCGAAACCGAAAGCGGTGACGAGAAACGGGCCGCGCCGGCTGTTGGCAGCGTGTGCGATGGGCCGGCGAAATAGTCGCCGATCGGAGCGCTGGTGTAGTCTCCCAGCAATATCGCTCCGGCGTTTTCAATTAAAGGAAGCACGCTGAGCGGCTCTCTCACCTGCAGCTCCAGGTGCTCAGGCGCCAATAAATTCGAAAGCTCAATTGCCTCTTCCAGCGATTCGGTTACTACCAGGACCAACGATTCACCGGACTTCGCCAGAATATCCTGGCGCGAAAGCTGCTCCCGCTGCCGCTCCAACTCAGTTATTACATCATCGACAAACTTCTTTGACGGCGAAAAAAGAAAGCCGCGGTTATCAGGGCCATGCTCCGTCTGTGCTAGAAGGTCGGCAGCGGCGAAAGCGGCATTCGCTCCGCCGTCGGCAATAATGCACACTTCGGAAGGCCCTGCCAGCATATCGATCCCCACATCGCCGCTGACGATTCTCTTTGCTGCATTCACATAGCTATTGCCAGGCCCTGCAATGACATCGACTTTTGGTAGACTCTTCGTTCCATAGGCCAGGGCCGCGATCGCCTGAGCTCCGCCGATACGGAATACCTCGTTAATGTTCAAATCTGCCGCGGCTGCGGCAACTAGAGGAGAAATGGACCCGCTTGAATCCGGTGGGGAACAGAGGACGATATTCTTCACTCCGGCAACTATCGCAGGAATAGCCGCCATGAGAACGGTGCTCGGGTAAGCGGCCTTACCGCCCGGTGTGTAGATTCCTGCGGACGCGACCGGTCGAACGATCTGTCCTAAACTGCTGCCATCCGTACCGCTCAGTGACCAGGTCTGGAGGTGACGGCGTTCGGAGTTGTGGAAGTCGCGGATGTTCTTCCCACACTTGCTGAACACTTTTCCAAGCTCGCGGTCAAGTCCGGCTCTTGCAGCACGAATCATGTCCGATTCAACTTTCAGATTGGTTGGACTCGCGCCTGTCCAATCAAACTTGCGCGTATACTCGGCGACTGCATCGTCGCCGTGTTGACGGACAGTATCGATAATCGAGCGGGCGGACGACTCAATTTGCGCCGTATTTTCATCGTTGACCGGACGTATTGCCGCCCTGACCGATTCGATCTGTGTCTCGGTGGAAAAAACTTGCATGACATGTCAGTATACCTGCGGCAAGTCCGTCACTCTGAGCAGTTCGCCTGCCCATGAGTCGTCGACGGAAATTCTCCTGTGCTCGCCGGTGTAAAATAATGCTCTGTATTGCGAAAGATGGAGCTTCGAAATATTACGGTTTTGTTTGCCGATCAAGGAGTTCTCACATGTCACTACACGGGCGCAACTTTGTTGGAACAGAAACATCGTCAAAAGGCTCAGAGACGCTGCAGGCGTTCAGCCCTATTACAAATGAGGTGATTGCCGATCGGTTCTACATTGCAACCGGTGCGGAAGTCGACTCTGCGGTCACGTTAGCGGCGGCGGCGCTCAAACACAAGATCACCGCGCAGCGGCGC
>PLAD01000134.1 GCA_003134215.1 Armatimonadota bacterium | reverse complement strand
AGCACCAGTGTGGGCAGCACCAGATGCTCGGCAATATCGAGACACTTGCCGGTTGGGCTGAGAAGCTCATAGCCCGGGCTTTCCATGCCTCCGATCGGCAGCCATCCTGTCTTTTGTGCCCAAAGCATGGCCAGCAGAGCCACAAAGAATCCAGGCAGCGATATTCCTGAAAACGCGATCAGCGACATCAGCCGGTCGACGAGCCCGTTCTGGCGGCGTGCCGCATAGACCCCCATTGGGATCGCGACGGTATATGAGAAAACAAGGGTCGTCAGTGCCAGCAGCAATGTCGCTAGAACATACTGACCGATGAGATGGAACACGGGCTGTTTGAAAGCGAACGAGTATCCAAAGTTACCTGTAAAGACGTTGCGCAGCCAGTAGAGGTACTGGATATAGGCTGGGCGGTCCAATCCGAAGACATGCCTCAGCCGCTGCACTGTCCCCGGCTTAACTCGAGGGTCCATCGCCATTTGGGTGAGGAAGTCGCCGGGAGCAAGACGCATAATGAAGAACGAGATCAGCGTAATACCAATCACGAGCGGGATCATCAGCAGCAGTCGACGGAGGATATATTTAAGCATAGGTCATTCTCTAAGGCGTCAGCCTTGCAGCGTGAGTATTGTAAATCTCCTCCAGATTCCAGTAGACATCGCCGCCCAACCCTTCGAGGCTCGAAGGTTCGATGTTGCCGAAATGGTTGCGCACGGCGCTGAACTGATCTCCGCATGTCAGAAAGATCATCGGCTGCTCATTGCCCAGCGTCTCCTGCCAATCGTCATAGTACTTCTTTCTCTTTGCGAGTTCAAGCTCATGCGCGCCGTTAGTAAAATCCTGGTTTATACGAAGCTCCCATGGGGTCGCCGGGGACTTCTGCATCGGCCACCAGACATGGCTTGAGCCGGACGATCTCCAGAGGTCGGCACCGTCGTTTGGTTCCGGGCCCCCGGTAAAGCCGAGTATGTGCGCCTGCCAGTCGTAAGGCGGCGACTGCAGACGCGTACAGAGGTCGTCAAACGTGATGGCCGTAAATTGCGCATCGATGCCGACAGCTCGAAGATCGTCCGCAACTACTGTCGCGAGCACTTTGGAAGAGGCGCTCTCGGTATCTGTCAGTATGTTGAACGTGACAGGCGCCCCTTTGTAGAGTAGTTTTCCGTTCGGTCCCTGGGTCATTCCCATGCTGAGAAGAAGCTGACGTGATTTCGCAGGGTCGTACGGATACCGGCGCACATGAGGATCATAGAAAACGACATCCGCCGGAGTTTCGGGACTGTACAACGGATGTGACAGCCCGAGCAGAAGGTCATCGCAAATACTCTGCCGGTCGATTGCATACGAGCAGGCCTGTCGAAACCTCAGATCGGAAAAGATCTTCAGCAGCCTTGGGTCAATCTTCGAGTGCGGGTTCAAGTTGAAGCTGAGATAGGAAAAACCCCAGTTCGGACCGAGTGAAACCACGGTGTAGTTGTCGCGATGCGCATATTCGGCGATTGTCGGATACTGCAAGTTCGGGATTGTCAGCGTGTCGCTGCCGCCGCCCCGGAAGTTCAACACCATGGCATTACTGTCGGGCACGATCAAGTAGTTGAACCGGTCGATATAGGGAAGATGTTGCCCGTTCGAATAACGCCAGAACAGCGGGTTGCGGACGAGGACGATTCGCTGTCCCGGTACATAACTTCCCATCATATATGGCCCGCTGAAAGCAATCTTCGACGGCGGCGTATCGAGATCAAGGGCCGAGTTGAATCCCCCGGACTTATAAATACCTTCTAGGGAGTGCTTGGGAGCAATCGGAAAGCCGAACATCTCTTCAGCCGGCGCCCATTTAACCGGAAGTATGAATTTGATGGTCCTCTGATCCACCTTCACCCATTTAAAAGGAAGCCGCTTAACGGTGCCGTCGGGCTGATTCACATCGACCAGCATCCCCTCACGCATCGGAGTCTGGATATTTGGATCAAAGATCACTTGAAGTGTAAATATGACATCGTCGGTTGTAATGGGGACACCGTCACTCCACTTCAATCCAGCCCGCAAAGTGTAAGTATAGGTCAATCCATCCGCACTAATCTGCGGCAGGTTGGCGAGACGCGGAACGTACTTGAGTGTGAAGGCATCGCGGCCCTCCAGCGAGTCGAAAAACTCGCCGTCAAGCCCTGAGGAATCTGCATCGTCGGCTATCCAGATATTCAGGGTTTTTGGTTCGCCGGCAAACGTGCCGGTCATTGTGCCGCCGTACTTGCCTGGCAGAACGATCGGCTGAACCGTGTGATTCGTCGGATAGTCAATCGCCGGATCGCTACCGAAACGCGCATGCTGACCACAGCCCGCAACAAGACAGCCCAAAATCGCCGCTACAGCAGTTCGACATAAAGACTTCATCATGGGCGCCCTACCGCCGAGAAGTCGCCGGCGACCTTGTGGCAGGCGGCCTTGTGCTCCAAAGACTCTGTGATTTTGTCGGAATAGTCCTCCAGGAGAGGCATGACTGTACGGCAGATATCCATCGTGTAGGGACACCGTCCAGCGTACGGGCAGCCGACAGATGACGGCGACGTAATATCCACAGCTTGCGCGGCGGCATCCCGTTTCGCATGCGCCTTTGACGGGTCTGGCTCAGGGATCGCTGCAAGCAGTTCTTGCGTGTACGGCTGCAGCGGATGAGCGAAAAGCGACTGTGTATCGGCAAGTTCGAGGATCTTCCCCCCGTACATGACAGCAATCCGGTCGGCAAGGATGCGGACGACACTAAGGTCGTGGGAAATAAACAGTACCGTCAGGCCTAGCCGTGTCTGCAGGTCTAGCAAGAGGTTAACTATTTCTGCTTGCGTAGAAACATCGAGCGCCGATACGGGCTCGTCGGCGACGATAAATCTCGGATCGACTGCCAGAGCCCGCGCGATTCCGATCCGCTGACGCTGCCCGCCGGAGAACTCGTGCGGGTACCGGTTGCTGATGCCCGGCGGCATCTGGACAAGAGCGAGAAGTCTGTCCGTCTCCGCGCTCCGTTCCTGCGCTGTCTTTAACCCGCGCAGCTCCAGAGCTTCGCCGATAATTCGGCCGATAGTCATACGAGGGTTAAAAGCCCCGTACGGGTCCTGGAAGATGATCTGCATTTGACGCCGCAGCGATCTCATCGCATCAGGCGCCAGGCCGAAGACGTCAACCCCATCAAAAGTACAGCCGCCGCTGGTAGCTTCGATGAGGCGCAATATCAGGCGACCGGTGGTGCTTTTGCCGCTCCCCGACTCTCCAACAAGTCCAAGGGTTTCGCCCGCAGCGATCGTAAAGGAAATACCGTCCACTGCGCGAACAGTCGACCTGTCCGAACCGAACAAGGAGCCTCCAGGAACCCGAAAGTGCTTGACCAGATCTTTGACTTCCAGAAGGGGCGCCGCGCTTCTGCTCAACTCCAAATACTTGCCCTAAGATTTGTTGTACTGATCAATCGTCTCCCCCGCCCGTGTCTACTGGAGCTTCCGCCGGCGCATCGTCTCCGCCGCTTGACATGCTGCCTTCGTTATCGCTAGGTTGGTATGAGTTATCGTTTTCCGAAGGTGACTCGTCGCTGCCGCTGTTCGACTGGCCGGACGGATTATAGGCCTCGATCTCGTCATTGCTCATTTCTCCGGCCTCGATCTTGTTGAGCGTATCGTAGTCGCCGGCCTCCCAGGCATTTTGCAGTGCGACATCGCGGTTGTAGTTTTCCCGTGCTTGTTCGCTGAGTTGATCAGCCTCTTGCTCAGAGTCGCCGTTCTCTTTTGCCGCAGTGTAAACCGCCTGATAGTAACGCGGGCCTTCGGCGACAATCGATTCGATACGCCGCTCTTGTGCGACAAATTTTTCACGCGAAGAGGCAATCTTGTTCTTCTGTGTTCGCTCGGCGATGATCGATTTGATATCGGCGGCAATCTCCGGACCAAGGTTAGGGTTGAGCGAACGGCTTTCGCGAAGGTCGGCGTAGCCCGCAGCATCCTGACCAAGTGACAGCTCAAGGTTGCCTCTCCAATGATACACGTCGGCGCTTGGCTTCAACTGGAGTGACTTCTTATAATCATACAGGGCCGCCGATGTCTGTCCCGTTACGGCATGGTCGTAACCCCGCCAGCCCCAGACTTCGCTGTCGGTCGGATCGATCTGAAGAGCGTGTGTGTAGTATGGGATGGCGTCAGCAGCGCTGGTCTGATCGTACGAGATTCCAAGATTCCGGTACGGTAGCTTGCTGGTTGTACCAACATGGATCGCCTGCGCCAGGCAGGGGATCGCCTGATTCCACTGCTTCATATCCATGTACGCGCAGCCGAGATCGTTATACGCCATGGAGTTAAGCGGGTTAGCCCCGATTGCCTGGCGTAAGACGATGGCCGCCTGATAGTAGTTGCCGTGGTTAATAAGGTCGTTGCCCTGGTCCAGCTTATGGTCTGAAACCAACTCGACATTCGCGATCGTCGTTTTGTCAGTTGGATTAAGCGTGATCGCCTCCCTCAGATAAGGGACTGCCGCGTCTTCCTGACCAAGATTGATATAACAGGCGCCGATATCGTTGTAGGCGTAGGAGTTGGAAGGATTGTAGGAAAGCGCCTGCTGGAACAAAGAGAGAGCGTTGTTATAGTCGCCTCTATTAAACTTGCCAAGGCCTTTGTTAACCGCATCGTCAGAAGCCTTATCTCTGTCTTGAGGGGTCACCGGCTGCTGCTGCTGACTTCCCGGCGAAAGAATACGCCCAAGCAGCGACCCTAAACTGGTCTGTGCTTCGCACCTCATGGATGTTCCTGCAGCCAAAACAAGAACGGCAAGCGAAGCCGCGAGCCGCGTCCGACAAGAGATAATCAAATTTTCCATATCATCTCCCTCAGCAGTCACACTCGGAATCTACAAAAATGCGTTGATTTGGTTGATATATTACCACGACTAAGCATGACGAAATGATTAATGCCGACTAACAAAAATGAAGAGCCAAAAGCAATCTCCGAAGCTACAAAGCACTTTTTTATTCAGCCGGAAGGATTTGCCGCCGCTTCGGTCGAACCTTCCACACTGTAAAATTTTCGAAAGGCCCCTCTCGCTTTAAACTCGCAACCTAAAACTCTATTCATTATGCTAAAACTTCGCCGCACCCATCGCAACAATCCTGCACTAACGCTTCAGTACGCGCTGTCGTTACTGGCCGCCGCTTCGACATTGCCTGCCTGGTCATCGCCGGTCGATATGTTGACCTATCAGATCGATCCTGGAAACAACGGTGTCAACCGATATGAGACTACCCTGACCCCAGCCAATGTCAATCCAGCCAACTTCGGCAAGATCTTCACTGTACCAGTAGATGGTCAGGTGTTCGGACAGCCGCTGCTAACGACGAATGTCCGAAGCAACATCGGCTCCGCCCGCGGAATCCATGATGTCCTCTACGTTGCCACCGAGCACGACAGCCTCTATGCGATCGACGCATATTCTGGAGAGGTGTTGTGGCAAGACTCGTTTATCGATCCGGAAAATGGGGTCACATCGGTCCCGGCGCACGAAGTAGAGGCCGACCGTAATATCTATCCTCAAATCGGGATCACTGGCACCCCGGTGATCGACAAAAAATCTAACACCCTTTATGTCAGTGTAGAAACGAAGGAGGTCATCGACTCAAAGACGCACTATATTGATCGGCTGCACGCGATCGATATCGAGACTGGCGACGAGCGTCATAACAGCCCGGCGACAATAGCGGATACGGAAATTGATGGCGGCCAAACAACGTATGTTAGCGGTCCGACGGTCGCAGGTAATGGCGATGGCAGTATTGATGGGCATGTCACGTTCAACGCGATGCATGCGAATCAGCGCGCCGGATTAGCCCTCTCTAAGGGAATCCTCTACGTTGCATTCTCTTCGCACGACGATATCGGGCCCTATCACGGCTGGCTTCTCGGCTTCCGGGCTTCGGACTTAACGCTGATTTCGGCATTTAATGTCACTCCAAATGGCGGATTGGGGGGCATCTGGGGCGCAGGCGCAAAGCCGGCGATCGACCAGAACGGAGCGATCTACTTTTCCACAGGAAATGGATCTTTCGACCCACAGCTAGATTCGGCCGGCAGGCCATCCGACAGCGACTACGGCAACGCAATCTTGAGACTTACGGTCGACCCGACAACCACTGCACTGAAACAAGGGCCGAACGGATGGGGAATTCGCGTAGCCGACTACTTCGTACCCTGGGATTTCCAACACCAAAATGACCGCGACGGCGAGATCGGATCCGGCGGGATCTGTCTCCTGCCGGACAGCATGGGCGGCCCGGACCACCAACACTTGCTCTTTACCGGCGGTAAAGACTCACGGCTCTACCTGCTTGACCGTGATAATATGACCGGGTTTCACTCTGACCAAGATCAGGTGATCAAGGAGATTACCGGACAAACCAAACGTCTCTTTACCTGCCCTACTCCGTTTGACGGCAACATCTATATAGCGACCGAGTACAGCCCCATGCAGGCCTATTCCGTTACAGGCGCCGTCATTAGCCCCGCGCCGGTGAATGCAACGACACGAAAATTCGGCTGGCCGGGAGCGACTGCTGCGATATCTGCAAACGGTGGCAGAAACGGAATCCTTTGGGCCCTCGATCGTGCGAAGAACGGCCTGGTCGCCTATGATCAGAGTGAATTTCCGACCGAACTTTACAACAGCAACGACGCACCGGAAGATGCGATTGGAAGTGTCGTACGATTCACCGTCCCAACGGTCGTCAACGGGCACGTTTACGCAGGGACGAACAATTCCGTAGTCTGTTATGGCTTGCTAAAAACGGTCAGGCAGCCGCAGCCCGCGACGGCGCCGACACTGTCGACAGCTCAGGTGGTTGCGCCGGCCGTAATACCACCGCTGACCCCGACCAATGCCAACGGAGTTGTTAAGCCTGGAGAGGTCGATCTGACGTGGACGAACAACGCGACCAATGCGACAAATTACATCATTTTGCGTAAGACCGGCGAAAGCGGAGCCTACATTACTCTTGCGGTCCTTCCGTCGACTGCGACGAGTTACGTCGACACCAGCAACATTCAGTCGGCGACGAACTACGAATATCATATTTTGGCAGTGAACTCAGCAGGAAACGCAGACTTTGCCGGATTCTTTGCCCATGTTCCTTAAGAGGTAGAATGACTTTATGCATCACCATCACACAGCAGCTTATGTCTACGTCGTTTACGGCGTTATCGTCCTCGCTGGAGGAATATTCGGCTACGTCAAAGCCAAATCGACGCCGTCGCTGATTTCCGGAATAGTCGCCGCGATTGTCGCAATCGCAGCAGGAGTATTGTTTCACCACCACCCCAAGGTAGGAGTCGGCCTCGGGGCGTTGGACAGCCTTGCCCTGACAATCGTCTTCGCAAGCCGTTACGCTACAACCAAAAATCCGATGCCGGCGATACCAATAGGAGCGCTCAGCCTGCTCGTCTTCGTTTACTCCGGCTACCTGTTGATGAAGATTTTAGGTTAAAACCACAAGGGCATCTTCCGGGGTATACTACTAGCCGCATTGGAAACCAGATCGGAATGATTCCGATTAATCCATTGTTCAACCTCGTTATATGCAAACTTACGGCCTGACCCATCTCGACGAATTAGAATCGGAGTCGATCAATGTGATCCGCGAAGTCGCGGCACAGTTCGAACGACCCGCACTTTTATTTTCCGGCGGCAAAGACTCGATCATTCTCAGTCACCTGGCTCGGAAGGCCTTTTGGCCTACGCGTATTCCTTTCCCATTGCTGCATGTCGACACCGGGCACAATTTCCCGGAAACGATCGAATACCGCGACAGTTGGGTAGAGGAGATCGGCGCACGGCTGCTGGTTGCATCGGTGCAAAAGTCGATCGATGCCGGGCGCGCCGTGGAAGAAAAGGGCTGGAATGCCAGTCGCAATGTACTGCAGACTGTTACTCTGCTTGATGCGATCGAAGAGTATAAGATCGATGCCGCAATCGGCGGAGCGCGCCGCGATGAGGAAAAAGCACGCGCAAAAGAGCGCTTCTTCTCACATCGCGACGAGTTCGGACAGTGGGACCCAAAGAACCAGCGCCCCGAACTGTGGAACTTATTCAACGGCAAAAAGAGCCAGGGTGAGCACTTTCGGATATTTCCGATCAGCAACTGGACCGAGATGGATGTTTGGCAATATATCTATCGGGAAAACATCCCCATTCCAACCCTTTACTTCACACATCTTCGCCGATGTATCGAACGTGACGGTGTCTTGCTGGCACATTCGCCGTTTCTACCGACTCGGGACACAGAAAACGTCGACGAATACCAGGTACGTTTCCGTACTGTCGGCGACATGACATGTACTGGGGCAGTTCTGTCGCCGGCGACGACGCTGCAGGAAATTATCCAGGAAGTGGCCGCCGCCCGTGTGACCGAGCGCGGTGGACGCGCCGACGACAAGCGCTCTGAAGCTGCCATGGAAAACCGCAAAAAAGAAGGATACTTCTAAAGAGCTTTTGCGGCATCTTTAGCGAACTACCGGCTATGAGCGAATTTACGAACAGCGGCTATTTGAATATGGAACTCCTGCGGTTTACGACCGCCGGCAGTGTCGACGACGGCAAGAGCACTTTAATCGGCCGTTTGCTGTACGACTCCAAATCGATATTCACCGATCAGTATGAGGCGATTGAAAAATCAAGCGTTCTGCGCGGCGAAGACTATGTCAATCTCGCCCTTCTCACCGATGGGTTAAGGGCGGAGCGCGAACAGGGAATCACGATCGATGTCGCGTATCGCTACTTCGCAACCCCAAAGCGTAAATTTATCATCGCAGACACCCCCGGCCATATCGAGTACACCCGCAACATGGTTACCGGAGCTTCGACAGCGAACCTTGCGGTGATCCTGATCGATGCCCGTAAAGGGGTGGTCGAACAGACATCCCGGCATGCGATTATTGCGTCGATCCTCGAAATACCGCATATCGTGGTCTGTGTCAACAAGATGGACCTTGTTGAGTACTCCGAAGAAGTATTTTTGAGTATCCGCAAAGACTTCGAAGCCCTGGCAAGCCATCTGCCTTCGGTGGATCTTCACTTTATACCGATCAGCGCCCTGAACGGGGACAACGTCGTGACCGATTCAGCCAACATGGACTGGTACACCGGGCCGGCGCTGCTCACCCTGCTTGAAACCATGTATATTGCAAGCGACCAGAACCATCAGGACCAGCGATTTCCAGTGCAGTATGTGGTCAGGCCGCAGTCGACCGAATTCCACGATTACCGCGGGTACGCAGGGCGGATTGCCGGGGGTGTCTTTAAACCAGGGGACAAGGTTGTCATTCTTCCTTCGGGTCGGCAATCGACAATCAAGTCCATCGAGACGTTTGATGGACAGCTCAATGAGGCATTCGCCCCCATGTCCGTCTCACTGACTCTGGAAGATCAAGTGGATGCCAGTCGGGGTGATATGATCGCAGGTATACACGATCAGCCGACCGTTGGACAGGATATCGAACTGACGATCTGTTGGATGGATGTGAAGAAACTAGCAGTCGGCGGAAAGTATGGGGTCAAGCACACCACACGCGATGCCCGGTGCGTCGTCCGCGAAGTGCAGTACAAGCTGAATATCAGCACGCTCGAAAAGAATGTCGATGACACGGAGATCGGCATGAACGATGTCGGCCGAATAAAAATCCGAACCACCACCCCCCTGGCCTACGACTCCTACTCCCGCAACCGCTCCACCGGCAGCCTCATCCTCATAGACGAAGCCACCCACATCACAGTCGGCGCCGCGATGATTGTGTAGCGCCTACACCGAACTCGATCGCAGGTTCGCGGCGTAGGGACCGAGGGTGCGCTCCGAAAATGCGGGCACGTTTACGGTCAGAACACAGCTTTGTCAGTTAAGTTACGCACTGGAAGCAACTGCCCTACAAGCCCGCGACAGTTACAACCTGTTTCTGGCGAATGTCGGCAGAGGATGCACCTATTTGTATTTCATAGGGACCGGGGTCCACGACATAGCGCTTGGTTCCGACGTCCCAGTATCGGAATTGCTGCGGATTGATGTCGAAAGTTGCAATTCGGTTCTTGCCCTTCGGCACGGTAATTCGCTCGAACCCGCAAAGGCTATGGATCGGCTGTGGGACATCCGACTTAATATGCTTCACGTAGACTTGAACGACTTCATCACCGTCCACGCCGCCAGTATTGGTGATCGGCAGGCTGACATGGAACGTGGTTTGCGGAGAGACCTGGAGGCTGCTGAAGTGCGGCGTGCCGTACTGGAACGTCGTATAACTTAATCCGTAACCAAACGGAAAGAGCGGCGTGCCGGTGAAATAACGATAGGTCCTGTTCGCCATGCTGTAGTCTTCGAAATCTGGAAGGTCCGTGGTTGCATTGTAGAAGGTGATCGGAAGACGACCCGACGGATTGCACTTGCCGAAGAGAACATCTGCAACTGCGGTCCCTCCGCTCTGCCCAGGGTACCACGCTTGCAAAATCGCTGCAAGATGGCTGTTCTCCCAGGGCATCGCAACTGCGCTGCCGCTGCAATTTACGTAGACAACCGGCTTGCCTGTCGCGCTCAATGATTCGATGAAGTTCTCCTGCACCGCTGGAAGCTCGACAGCCGTCCGGTCGCCGCCGTCAAAACCGACAAAGTTGACATGCATTTCCTCGCCTTCCAGCTTCGGCGATATGCCGCCGACGTAGACAATAACATCGGCGCTCTTTGCTAAAGCTAAAGTCTGTACATTATCTGGAGACGACGATTCCGTTGTATCACCTGGAGCGACAGCCAGAGGACACCCCTTGGCGAAGATGATATTGACGTTCGATCCTACTGCGGCCTTTAATCCCTGCAAGATGCTGACAGAATGGGAAGGAGTCCCATTATAGTTGCCGAGCATCATGCTGGTATCGTCAGCATTGGCGCCGCAGACCAGGATTGTTTCTGTCTTATTTGGATCAATCGGCAGAATGCCGTTGTTACGCAAGAGGACCAGCGATTCATGCGCAGCCTTTAACGCAAGAGCTGCGTGCTGCGGAGAGTCGTTGTCGGCAATACTCAACCTGGCGTAAGGATAACTTTGCGGATCGAAAAGGCCCAACTTGAACCGCACCGTCAGCACGCGTTTCAATGCTGTGTCGATCTCACGTTCGGTGATCTGTCCTCCTTGAACCGCATCGAGGAGCGAAAGATAAGTGCTGCCGCAGTTAAGATCGGTGCCGGCCTGCAGGGCATCGACTGCGGCCGCGGCTTTTGTCGGTGCGTAATGATGACCGTCGACGATATCGCCGACAGCATCGCAATCGGATACAACGTATCCGTCAAACCCCCACGTATTGCGCAGCAGATCTGTCAAGAGCCACTTGTTTGCCGGCGCCGGGACTCCGTCGATCGCATTGTATGCGCTCATAACCTGCCCGACATGCCCCTGCTTAACCGCCATTTCAAACTGCGGAAGATATGTCTCATAAAGGTCACGTTCAGGCGGCGTTGCATTAAAAGCGTGACGTTTCGGTTCAGGCCCGCTATGTACCGCAAAATGCTTTGCACAGGCAACTGCAAGGTAGTATTTTGGGTCGTCGCCCTGGAGGCCGCGTATAAATTCTACTCCAAGCGTGCCGGTGAGAAAAGGATCTTCACCGTACGTCTCTTGCCCCCTTCCCCACCGCGGATCTCGGAAAATGTTGATATTCGGCGACCAGATAGTCAGGCCCTGGAAGCCGACGTGATCGGCTGCAGCACCTTTAACATTGAACTTGGCGCGAGCCTCAGTACCAACGACATTGCCCATACTGTGTACTAGATCAGGATCAAACGTTGCCGCCATAGCAATTGCCTGCGGAAAGACGGTGGCGATGCCTTCACGCGCAATTCCGTGCAACCCTTCGCTCCAGTAATTGTAGGCAGGAACGCCCAAGCTCGGTATTGCCGGCGCTCCGTTCATCAACTGAGACACCTTTTCCGACAAACTCATCCGCGAAACCAGGTCATTTACGCGAACAGCAATCGGCAGCGATGCGTCCGTGTAGATTAACGGCGAACTCTGAAGCGGCGGCGCTGTGGCATCGGGCTGCATAGCTGCAGTCGCCGGCGGAGCCGGAGCCGACGTCGATGAGCTCTGAGCAAGACAGATGTGCGGAGCAGAGAGGGCGAATGCCGTAAACGACAAGAAAGCAACGAGATTGCGAGGGATCATGGGAATTTCCTGGAGCCGGCTGATTCCAAATGGCTGCGGCGCCTAAAATCATATTTCCGAACATTTGACACGCACTAATTGTAGACCATCAACCATAATTCGAGTTTATTTCGGATATACGTCGAAGCTGTAAAGCGAATCTCCATATTCAGTACCTCGCTGCGTTACGAACAGACGCACGTAACGAGCCTTTACTGCCGAAAACTTCAGAGTCTCATATCTGCCAACACCGGCCGTCGTGCTGTAGACGGTCGTCCAGGTTTCATTGTCATTACTGGTCTGCAGTCGGTAAGCTTTTCCATAAGCCGTTTCCCACGAAAGCAGAACCTTAGAGAAAGTCGCTGGCGCTCCAAGGTCCACTTCAAACCATTGCGGGTCCGACCATTCGGACTCCCAGCGTGTGTACGAGTCGTCGTCGATCGCATAGGCCGCCAAATTACCTGCTTTCTCAGAAGACGCAGTCGCCGCCTTACCAGTAGTCAGAGAAGGCGGCGGCGCAAAAGGATCGCGTGCTCCCATTCCCGGTATCGATTCGGTCCATGAACTTGTGAGCAATACCCTCGCCTTCAGCCTCAGGTCGTGTGACGAAGCACCGGGATCAACCGCATATTCCCCGGCGTCTGCTTTCCACTCTTTCCTCAGCACGTCGCAGTAGGCAAAATCTCTGGGCGTCAACGTAAACGAGACTGTTTTTGTTTCGCTTGGAGCGAGATCGACTCGAGCAAACCCATGGAGCTCCCGAATCGGTCGGTCGATCTTCGGCGTCTTTGGCTCCAGGTAGAGCTCAGCCACTTCCGCCCCTGCCCTTTTGCCAGTATTCGTAATTTTGGCGGTGACCGTCAGCATTCTAGACGGCGCCCAGTTCATAGAAGACAGATGAATGGATGAGTACTTGAAGCTCGTGTAGGAAAGACCGTAGCCAAACGGGAATTCGGGTCTGATTGCGCGTTTATCAAAAGCGCGGTAACCCACATAGATGCCTTCGGAATAGTGAACGACATTGTTCACCCCTGGAAAGTTGCCGTAATCCGGGTAGTCTTCACGGCGAACTCCGTAGGTGTCGACCAATTTGCCCGACGGGTCAAAATCCCCAAACAAGACAGCGGCCAGGGCTTTACCGCCCAACTCGCCGGGAAAACCGGCCTCCAGGACTGCCTGTACGCTGCCAATCCATTTGTGGACGAGGATCGGGGCGCCGTTATTCAGGACAACCACAGTGTGAGGATTTGCTGCCGCGACTTCTTTGACAAGTTCGTCACCGTCGTCGATGAGATTCATTGTCGACCTGTCATTGCCTTCCTCCTCAGGCTCGCCGCCGACCATTACAATGGCGACATCGGCCTGTTTTGCAATGTTCACTGCGTTCTGAAAACCATTGCCATTTACAGCAGCAGAATCGTAGAGTATCGCGGCATGAGGGTTTGCCGCGAGACGCTGCGTGATTCCGTCGAACGCGTTTACCTGAACGGTCGGGTGGACGCCGGTGCTTCCCCATGAGTTAAACTGCCAGCTCTTCACCCGCGGGCCGATCAATGCAATGGTCATTTTGTCAGAAGGGTTGAGTGGAAGCAGATTGCTGTCGTTCTTGAGCAGCACCATGCCTTCTTCGCCGGCTCTCAAAGCGATCGCCTGGTGTTCGGCGGATCCGACCACAGAATTATCCGGCATCGGCTGCACAGAATCGGCGAGACCGGCTCGAATCGCAGCCCGAAGAATATTCTTTACTGCATGATCGATTGCACTTTTAGGAATGGTACCGTCATCGAGTCCCTTGGATAAATTGGCAGCCGATAATAGTCCTGGGCCAGGCATTTCGAGGTCGGTGCCGGCCGTAACGACTTGCCCTATCGAATGGGTCGCGCCCCAGTCAGACATAACCAGCCCGTCGAATCCCCAGTCATTTCTCAGGACGTTTGTGAGCAAGTACCAATTCGCCGTGCACCATGAACCGTTTACTTTGTTGTAAGCCGCCATGATAGCGCCGACGTGAGCTTCTTTCACCGCCGCTTCAAATGCTGGAAGATATATCTCACGAAGAGTGCGTTCGTCCACAATGACATTCACATTAGCCCGGTCGACCTCTTCGTTATTGCAAGCAAAGTGCTTAATGCACGCAAGTGTCCCGGTCGACTGCATTCCCTCGATATACTGCACCGCCATCCGCGCATTGAAGTACGGGTCCTCGCTCATGTATTCACTGTCGCGTCCGCAAAGCGGGCTGCGGTGGATATTGACCGCGGGTCCAAGCTCAATTTGAACACCCGTTCCTTTGTTGCGCGCTTCTTCGCCAATTGCCTTGCCTACCTCGCGCTCCAACTCCTGGTCCCAGCTCGACGACATACTGACGCCCGCGGGAAAAGCAGTGGATGGTCCGCCTACAGGGTCGTTGTCGCCGCCGCCGCCGCGTACGCCCTGACCAGCATCGGCAAACTGCATTCCTTTCAGCCCAAGCCGCGGCAGAGGTTGGGAAGTAAAGGTTGTCCCGGTCAGCATCGACAGCTTCTCTGACTGGGTCAATTTTGAAAAGAGATCGTTGACGCGAGCTGCGAGCGGCGCTTTGGGATCTTGAAAGGTGACGCCCGGATCGGCTGACAAAGCACCAGGTGCGACGGAAATCAAGACCAAAATGAATATTGGGAAGCAGATAAAGCGGACGAACATTTACTTTCCAGACTGATGATCAGCATTGGTAACAAAACAGCTCAGTTAATTAAAGTATACGCGGGGTTGAAAGGGAAAGGACATGGTTCTCGCTTAATCCGGACAAGAGGCGTCACCAAGACAGCCGTTTATTCGGGAACTCCGGTATCTATCAGATTTTAACCGCTGCTTACCGTTTCGGTCCGGCTAAATCCTATGAACCGACAGCTTAGGTCTGGGCACCGTCTCTTCGGCGAGTCGGAGCAAGTGATGATGATGCGTAAACAATAGGACCTGAGTCAGTTCGGACAGATCTGAAAGCGCTTTGAGCGCAGCAGTCGCACGCGAATCATCCAGGTTGATCAAAATGTCGTCGACTATGAACGGAACCGGTTCATGTGTTGTAAAGTAGTGCTTCAGACTGGCTAGACGTAAGGCCAGATAAAGCGCATCGCGAGTGCCATCGCTCATACCTTCGATCGGCACGTCCCTGCCATTATCGCGAACTCCAAGAAGGATCGCATCATCGCGATCGTCAAAATCGGTTCGAAGCCGTTCAAATTTTCCGAGCGTCAAGCCGCTGAAAATTCCGCTCGCCGCCTCCAGGACCGGACCCTGGTTGGTCCTCTGATATTCGTCGATATAACGCCTGAGCAGCAAGGCGGAAAGCCGGACCCGGATGTACCGTTCTGCGGCAGTGTTCATTTTTGCCAGGGCATCCTGCGCTGTCAATGCAGCTTCTGCGGCCACCTCTTTGCCGTCCATCGCCTTCAACTGGTCGGCAAGTGCACCCACTTCCTGCAGCAGAGTGCCATACTCCTCCTGCTGAGCCTCAATTGATGTCGCAATCTCCGTTATCTCTGAAGCGATTCTGTCCGGATCCATAGAGTCAAGTTCCTGGAGAAGCTTTTCCAAGGAGCTGCCGGCCGACTCTAATAGATACGACGTTTCCCGGTCCGCTTCTGACTTTAGCTCTCTTACTTTCGAGGCAGCCCGCTCCACCTCCTCCAGGTCAGCAATAGTCTGGCACCCCGCATCATTCAATAGCCGGCGCAGTGAAGATTCTGCATGTTCGATCTCAATCCGGATTCGTCTCAGTTCTTCGTTTTTTTGTTGGATCTGCTCTCCCAGAGTATCCCGCGTCGCCTTATTGGTCTGCATTTTTGAAAGTCGGGCTGCAAGCTGACGTGCGGCGTCGAGATCGGAGATCGAAAGCAGATCGGGCGCGACGACGGTCAGGATTTCGACGCCGCGTGTATGGAACAGGTCAGAATCTCGCTTTATACCCAATTCGCGCCTCCGGTGGTCCGATGCTCGATCGACAAAGTTGAAGAGCTCGACCAGCCTATTGAGCGCACCTTGCGCTTGCTGCGGACTCGCATCGCTCGGCAGGCCGATCACCGTTGTCGCGGCGCTCCAGCGTCCTTTCCACGATTCATACATCTCATTCCACCGGGTGCTATCGTCATGAAGCTCGCGCAGTCTATAATTAACTTTCACTTGGTCTCGCAGGATCTGCTGCCGCATGCGGCCCGATTCTTCTGAGCGAACCAGGACGGAATTCGAATAATCAAGCGCAGAACTGAGCCTGGCCTGCGCGGCGGGAGGAAGAATTTCACCCACGGAAATAAGTCCTTCCGAAAGCCCCACGATAAATTCTGATCTCTTTTCAGTCAGCGCCGTAAGCTGCCTGCGCGCTTCTCGGATGTTCGACGTATCCAGCGCAATGTCTGCGCGACTTATCATCCATGCGCGCATCTCCTTGGGCGGCAACGGATCTATACCGATTCGCCGCCAGAGGGTGAGCCATTCCGCCTCAACATCGTGCCGGCGCTGCTGCAGGCTATTCGATGCTTCTTCAGCCAGAATAAGTGCAGATTCGCACTCCGCAATTTTTCTAACTTGTGACGCGTGTTCCGCAATACGTGTCGCATCCTCCCGCAGCACGTCACCGATCTCATCTGCGTTTTTAACGTTTAGCTCGAATGCTTCCGCCAGCGAGCGACTAGGATCATACTCTGGAACTGTCTTATCTATTCCGTCGCTCAGCTTCCAAGCCTCGCGCACCAATCTCCAGCCGGCGTCTCTAACACGCCGCGCCTCGGTCAGGTTGTGGAGCGTCGCAATCTCGCCGTCTACCAAAAGCTGTTCCAGGCGAACGTTTTCCCGGCTCAAGTTTTCACGGCATTCACACAGCCTATCCGTCACAGCTTTCGATTCGGATTCATGCCTGAAGGTTAATTGGTCAAACCGATCGATGGTCTCAACCGACGGCACCGCGAGAGCTTCCAGGTCTTGGGCCGGCCCCTCCCACAGAGGAAGTCGTCTCGCCTTTATGGCTACGCTCTCTTCCAGTCGACCGATATCGTCTATGATATCGGACATTCGTCTGTCCAACTGCGGGTCAAGCATCGCCGAAGTAATGGCTAGACGAAGATCGGCCGACACCGCTGCCTCTGGAAGAGCTGAGAGAGCATCATCAAGTTTTCGCTGCTCACGCTGAAGCTGCTCGACCTCACGCCGCAGCTCAGAACCCTCCTGCATCAGCCGACGGTTATCTTCAATCAGCTCCTCAATCGTCAGCCTCTGCGAGTCAGTAGGACGCATTTGTTCAACAGATTCCAGAGACGCCGGTGATCCCATTTGGCGAAGAATACGACGCGCCGATTCCTCGAAGTCGACACGTTCACGCTGAATGCTCGGGAGGTCGTCCGCAGCGGCGGCTATCTTCGCCCTGCCATCGCACCAATCCGCTACAAGTCCAGATTTATCGATAAGATCCTGTGAAACGTCAATCGCTTGAATACGTTCCTGTAGATTTAGAAGCTCACCGTCCAGAATTTCTCGTCGACGTTGTGCAGCATCCAGTGATTCTATTGCGCGGCGGCGGACAGCCGGGGCCTCTTCACTCAGTTTCGGTACGTGCGCCAGGGTGTCCAATTCAACTAGGATCGCCAGTCTACGAGCATAATGTGGCTGCAGCGACGAAAGACGTTCCAAGCGGCTCTTTAACTTCGCTTCGTCGTTGATCTTGTGGCGTAAGCCCTCCGCCAGTAAGCTTTTCTTGCGAAGTTCGTTTTCCAACTCGACATATTTACGGGGCGCGATCGCTGACTCCCGCATCGTTGCCTGCGCGCCGGTGTACAAATGTTTCGCCTTGTTGAAGAATGAAGACTGATTGTTTGCACTTGGAGAGAACTGCCGCTTAGCCTCTTCTTCCAACTTGGCGAGGCGCGGGCGGAGCGCAGCAACACCCGTACCGGCTTGGAAAAGTGTCTCACCCAGATTACCTCCTCCTGCGAGCAAGCCTTTCGCCCCTTCAATAAGGGCATCATGGTTGAGGCCATACATCTTACTAAAAACGCTGCGATCAAGGCCGCCAAGAGCCGACGTGATCAGCTCATCGTCTACCGGTCTGCCGTCGGCGTCCAGTAATGTGTTTTTATTTCCCTTACGACGTACCAGGGTCCGAGAGCCGAGCGTCGTCGATTCGAGCACGGCATTAATCCTGAGCAACGCGTTGTCATACTGAAAACCATCTCGACTATTTTTAGGGATTCCGAACAAGAAGCCTTCTATAGCTCGGAGAGTCGTGCTCTTGCCGGCTTCATTCGCGCCATAGATTAGATGAAAGGATTTAGACGGATCGCTAAAGTCTAGCTTGTGCTGCTCAAAATGTCCGAACGGCGAAAGTTCAAGTTCAATAAATTTCATAAAACGCTCTCATCAGTCAGCAAATAAGAAGCGAGGTCGCGTTCCACGTCCGGCAGGCGAGAGGTTATCGCATCGACGCTGGTAAGGTCGAGCCCACTGTCGCTGTAAGTCAATACCGAGGGAAGGCGATCTTTCAGATCGCTGAACTGAGACAAAAGCTCTTCAAGCAGCAGGCTATCGGAGGCGGCATCGCGGACTGATCTCACAAGCCGGCCGATTGGATCATCGCGGTCTGCGACTGCATCGATATCGATATTTGGTCTCGTTCGAATTTTAAGCCGCTCGAGCCAGACCCGTCCTCCGAACTCTTCGGAAAGAGCGGAGCGCAGTTCCGCGAGAAGACGATCCTCGTCACTCACCATGGCCGCGTGAGCAAAGCAGGCGCCGGAAAGAATCACTCTCACTGCGATAAGTGTCAAAGCATCGAAGCTGAACACCTCGTGCCGCAAATAACGGACTACTCGAGCGACAACCTGGTCGATATCCTGCGTATCCGTAACATCTAAATCAGCTAGCAGCCACTGCATTGTGTCAAGCCGAATGTGCTGTACTGAACTTACTTGACCATGGTCCGCCGTCACAAGGACACAGCCTTTGACCCCGGTTTCACGAATATTACGTCCCTGCGTGTTGCCGGAAAATACGATATACGGGGACTCGCAAAGGATCTTAAATTGGTGTACATGCCCCAGCGCCCAGTAATCGTACCCCTTCGAGATTAAAGTTGTTACCGAGCATGGAGCGTAGTTTTCATGCCCAGCATAACCTGATGCACTGGTATGGAGAATCCCAATATTGAAGAGGTCTGTTTTCGCTGATGGATAGCTGGATGCGATGTCGTGCGTGACCGCCTGAGTAGCAAAGCCCTGACCATGGATTGCCAGGTTAAGATGCGGGATCACTATTGTCTCGGGATGCTTATGCGAGAGCTCATGGACATTCTTGGGCAGTTTAAGCTCTCTGGAGATCTGACTGGATGCGTCGTGATTGCCGCGAATCAAATAGACATCGATCAAGGCTTCGTTCAGCCGCGACATCTGGGCCGAAAAGAAAACCCCAGTATTGTAGTCCTTCCAATCGCCGTCATAGACGTCTCCGGCAATCAACACGAATGCGACCTGCTCCGCAATTGCAAGATCGACCAGTTTCTCCAACGCACGTCGAGTAGCCCCTCTCGCCAATTCGTCAGGCGCGCCCGGATACTTGCTGAGACCCAGAAGCGGGCTGTCAAGATGCAGGTCGGCAGCGTGAATAAATTTGAATGACATAGATAAAAACCATAATGCAGTACTCCGCCTGCACTTCTTGACGAAGCTCACTAAACGGCAGAAGACAACCCTTCTCTTGGGAACAAGAGCATCGCGGTTACTTTGGATTGGTCGAGACCGAGGATCTCGCTCAGCGCCTTGCGATACGTAACCATCTGCGGTCTGTATTTATCAACTTCGCGGGCAACATTCGACACATTGAGATCAGTCGTCTTATAATCGATCAGATGCGCCGCTTTCGGTTTACCTTGAGATGATATGATAATTACCCGGTCGAATGTTCCGGTTACATACTTACCGTCGACAAATGTCGCAAACCGTCTTTCCACCCAGAGTTCCGAAGTTTCATCGGCCTCAAGAATCGGACGCCGCAGCGCACGGGTTATTTCAGGACGAGCAATCATTTCGCGAAAATTCTTTTCTTCATGTATGATGCGGTCGACAGCGGCATCAGAGTATATATCCCGAACGCGGCCAATCAGTGTCGTTTTGTCGGGCACGCCGTCCTCTATCCAGTTGATCTGCTGAAAGAGAGCATGAACGATCAGGCCGGTAAGGCGGCCGCCGTCAGGCTTAATCTTCAGCAACTGATCGGCGCGTAATATTCCCCATTCTTGAATTGACGACGGCGCTGAATGATGCACAAACCGTCTGCCATGCTCCAAAAGAGCGCCGGATGCCTTCGGCTTATTTAATTCGTAAGCAGTCTCCATCGAAGGCCGTTTGGATTCCGGCAGAGATTCGAACCAGCGACTATCGCCCGATTCATACAGCAAGAGTCCACCTCCCGACAGACTGACGGAAGGTGAATCCCGGCAGAGTTGATCTTTCACCAAAGCGGCAAGCGTCAGCGACTCCCGCTTTGGAGTCGGTGTGATTACCATCAGGTTGTATCTAGCCCGCGTTAATGCGACGTAGAGCAGGCAAAGAGCCTCTTTCGTTTCGTTGTCGCGGTACTGATCGTACATTGCGTGGAGTTGGTCATCGAGTGCAGCGACATCTTTTGAAGCGTACCTCGCGACAGCGGTAACCTCAAAGGTCCTACTGTCGGTATTCGTCAGTATCAGCGGGCTCTTCGCAGGAAATTTCTTGTGCAGTTCTGGAAGAACGACTGAGTCGAATTCCAGCCCTTTCGCCTTGTGGATCGACATGACCGTGACCGAGGCCGTGCTGGGGACTGAGCATCCGGAGTCCAGCGCGATGTCGAGAAAATCACGAGGGCGCAATCCCGCAGACCGATCAAACTCGTCAGCAAGCTCCACTAAATAGGCCAGCCGTCTCGCGCCACGCGAATCGCAGTGCTGAGACAGCGTTTTAGACCAATGAATGAAGGTCGCAGCATAACCGTCCCGGACAAGCCGCTCCCGTATTCTCTGTGAGACATAGTTGAGATGCTCATCCCCTAAATGGATTAAGCCAATGGTAGCCGACAGCGGAGAGTTGAGCACGCGGAACGCTGCAAACTTGTCGCCGGGTCGGTCAGCCAGACTGACTGCAGCGAGTACAAGCGCTGCAGCGGGATCGCTGATGAGAGGCGTCCCCGCCAACGCATTCGCCGGCACTCCACAGCGACGCAACTGAAACAACACAGCGTCCGCCATCGCATTCGTACGGGTGAGAATACCGATCGACCGCATCTGCGCTTGTCGATAGATCGCTTCGACTCGGCGGGCGATAAACTCGACGTAACTTCCAGGAGGCGCCGCTTCTCTGCTCGCGTCCTCGTCTCCTTCACTGTCATCCAGGTCGATTTCCGGCGCCTGGATCAGGGAGACGCAGCCCGGCAGATCGTAGTGCGACTTGTGCGGCAAATAGCCTTCGCACCAGGAGGCGACTGCAGGAGCAAAGTCTTTGCTTTTGTCTCGAAATCGTTGAGCATTCTGCAGGTTAGTGAACACCTGGTTAACCGCATCTAGAACAATCTTCGAAGATCGATAACTTTCGCTTAAATCGCTCCAGACGATGCCTGGATACTTGTCTTCGAGCTGCTCAAAAATACCGGCGCGTGCGCCCCTCCAGCCATAAATCGCCTGCTTGGTATCGCCGACCCAAAAGACAGAACGATCGAAACTGTCAGCTTCATTTATCCGGTCAACAAACGGGTTGAGAACTTTTGCTTGCAGCGGATCGGTGTCCTGGAACTCGTCGAGCATGAGATGATCGCCACGCCGGTCGAGCCT
>PLAD01000035.1 GCA_003134215.1 Armatimonadota bacterium | reverse complement strand
AGAAGGTCTTCATCAAGCTCCTGCAGTTCGATTTGCATGGCATAGTAGTTATCGTAACCCTGACGGCGCGCCTCCAAATTACGCAGCCTGACCAGGTCGAGGACTTTACCGGACGCCGCCGCTCCGATTAGCTTACTTCCTTCCCAGGCTTCTTCTCGCAGCTCAGAGTCGCCGGATTTCGCAAGGATTTCGTAGATTTCGTTATCTGTCACCTGTTTCCCCCGCAGCAAAGCGCGGTGATTGGCAAAGAGGGTTTCGACTTCCATTTCTTGGGACGTGATCCGGGCAATGATTTCGGGATCGGATTGATGCGCTTTGAATGCATTGGTGAGGATCTGCCGCTGCCGTTTCAAATCGGGATCGTCCGGCACCGGGATCGACAGTAAAAAGCGCAGACTTTCGGCTGACGAATAATTTGTCTGGAGCTCGGTCATCAGAGCGGAGGCAACGAGTTCGTCCTCTTTAGCGCCGGAAATCGACGACTTCCAGTAGGCTGATCCAGCCCGCCGCTCCAGGTCTTCGACTAAAGTTTGCTGCTCGGCTAGAAAGCTCTCGAAAGATGGCATAGGGGATATTGTACCCGTCGAGGCTTCCGCCAATCAAAGAAGAGTCCCGGTGTCAATTGCGGAAAAGATTTGATGCGGCTTTCGGAACCTCTGCGGCAAAGTAGTCGTCTAATTCATACCAGAAGACCTTTCGTCGGTGAACTACAAAAGCTTGGTCAGCGAACCGATGATTAACCCTGGCTTTAAGTGGCCCTCAGCCTTCCGGGCTTCGTCGATAGGAGTGACACCGGTCAGGACAAGTGCGGAGTGTGTCCCGGCAAGGTTGCCGCAGGCTATATCGGTGTCGAGCCGGTCGCCGACCATGAGGGTGGAGTCTAGATTCGATCCTGCAGCTTTAATTATTTCGAGCAACGCGGTCGGAGCAGGCTTACCCATATTGAGCGGTTCGCGTGCGGTGGAAGAGGCGAGGGAGATTACGAGCGATCCGGCGCCAGGTACTGTGCCGATTTCGCTGGGATAGGTAGTGTCGCGGTTGGTAGCGATAAATTCGGCGCGGCCTCGGACGATGCATTCGTGTCCGAAGCTGAGCTTAGCGTAGCTGAAAGACCGATCGATGCCGATGACGACATAGTCTACATCGCTAGGATTGATGGAACCCGGTTCGCTGAAAACGTTAAGTCCGACATCTTTGATCTCTTGCTGGACGCCGGATTCGCCGATAACGAAGACATTAGCATGCTCTACCGCGGTCGTCTTAAGGTGCATTGCCGTAGCGAAAGCCGAAGTGTAGATTTGCGATTTATCGACGTCGATGCCCATCCGGCCAAGTTTGTTAACGTAGTCGAGACGGGTGACGCTGGAGTTGTTTGTAAGGAAGTAGACGCTCTTTTTGCGAGACATCAACTCGTTGATTGAGTCTGTAGCGCCGGGGATGACCTGATCGCCCAGATAGACTACTCCGTCAAGGTCGAAAACATAAGTTGATATCGAATTGGTTGTGATAGCCATGGACGTATCTAGCATATCGTTTTCACATTTGTCAAACTTGGGGATACTTTAAACAGTCATGGAAGAAGCTAAAAATCTATTTCAGGGGAGTTAATCGACGGCGATTGCGGAACTCTGAAATATACCAAGGGGTTGGAAATTATACTATGGATAATGCATCACAAACAGCACTTGCAATAGACGTCGCGCAAAAAGTCTACTCGCTTCAGCACCTGGAGTCTGGAGAGTATATTTGCCTATTGCAGGACGATGTTGATTACCTGGCGTGCTTCACCAGCGGCGATGACGCACTGCAATTTCGGGAAGAACTCGGGCTGCAGGAACATGTGCAGCTACATGTATCGTCGATCCACGACTGCCCTTTCAAGCATTTCTGGCTCGACGGAAGCGACATGGTTTTGGACAGTCCGGTGACCATCTAGACAACGCAGTCTAAACGACTACAGCTCGCGGCAATTCGCCGCGGGCTGTTTTTATTTTTTGAGTGCGCCATCACTGGTCAGTGCGCTTTCTTTTCGGGCACGTTTTCCGAAGAGTGGCCGGGATTGACCTTGGAGTTCGGGTCGACCAGGGCTTTCGCGTGGTTCGCGGCGATCGCGGCTTCTCCGAATCCGGTGGCGATCAGCTTGAGCTTCCCTTCGTAATCGACAATGTCGCCGGCGCCGTAGACACGCGGAATACTGGTCTCCATACGCGAGTTGACCTTGATAGCATTTCCGGAAAGGTCCAAGCCCCATTGTTTGATCGGGCCAAGGTTGGTCAGGAAG
This sequence comes from Armatimonadota bacterium, assembly GCA_003134215.1. GTDB lineage: Bacteria > Armatimonadota > Armatimonadia > Armatimonadales > Capsulimonadaceae > BOG-944. The sequence continues at coordinate 1,120 of PLAD01000035.1, read as the reverse complement.
CCGAGTGTCATCAGGACCTCGTCGACTTCGTGAAACTCTTCGTCCTTGCTCTTGTTGTGGTAGATGGTCAAGCCTTTGATGTAGTCGTCGCCATGAATTTCCTTGACTTCATGGAAGGTTTTGACCGTGATTGGCAATTCCAAGACCTTAACGACGGTATCTTCATGCGCACGGAACTTATCGGTGCGGTGGATGAGGGTGATACTTTCGGCGACTCCGTGAAGGTTCAGGGCCCAGTCGAAAGCCGAGTCGCCGCCTCCGACGATGAGCAGTCGCTTGCCGGCATAGCGTGACTTGTCAGTGACGAAATATTCGATTCCCTTGCCTTCAAGGTCGTTAAACTTCGGAAGATCGAGCTTGCGCGGGCTGAAGGCGCCGACTCCCGCGGTGATAATGACGCTTTTCGAATAGTGCGAGACACTCTTTTCGCTGCTGAGCTTGACGAGATTTTCCGATGACTCCAGAGTCACGATTTTCTCTTCCAGGACTACCGCCGGATTGTACTGAAACGCCTGCTCGGTGAGGTTGTCGACCAGAGTTTTCGCGAACACTTTGGGGAAGCCGGCTACATCGAAAATCAACTTTTCCGGATAGAGCGCGGTGAGCTGCCCGCCAAGCTGCGCCAGACTGTCAATAATTTTGACCTTCATACCACGTAGACCAGCGTAGTATGCGGCGTAGAGCCCTACCGGCCCACCTCCTATAATCGATACGTCAAAGATATCGTCTTCGTTGACATCCCCAAAACCTGTCGCTTCACTCATCGCATTAACCTGACTGTAATTTGGCTGCAAAGAGAAAATACTGTTTCGTACTCACGATTGCGCGCACTATTATGACTTAATTCACGCTCAAAAGTCTACGGAGAAGATAGAAGACTAACGCGGAGACAACTGTAGTTCCGGAGTCCGCTGATTGAAATCACCGGATGGAAGCCCTGCGGGCGATTGTCCCCTGGACATGGAGTCGTTCATAATCCGGCGCTGTGAGATTTCGACCGGGTGCAGCAAAATGTCCATTCTTACCCATGTTTTCAATATCCTGTATGCGCGACCTTACGCTAGTCGGATTTAATGTGAGGCAATGCGAAAATGTCCTGTTCATGCGCTTTTTTTGTAGT
>PLAD01000204.1 GCA_003134215.1 Armatimonadota bacterium | reverse complement strand
CCGCATTGTTGTTTTGACAGAAAATCTCGACTCCCAGCCGGGTCGCTTCGACGTCATCCACTCCGACAAATCCCGCGCGTCTCAGTACATCGGTGACAACTGCTGTGATCAATTGGCCGTCGTAAAGAGGCTGATCGACAAAGACGTAATTCCTCAGACGCTTGCGCAGCCCCTGACAGCGAAACTTCAGCTGCGATCCGACGCCGTCGACAAATTCCGGTTGGTCCGTCAGCCCGTCGAATACGTACACGCGCCGGTTTCCGTACTGCACAATCAGCGGCGTGTCAGGGTCCGGGTCGGCGGCGACAGCATCGGACGAACCACCGGCCTCAAGGGTTGGGTTAGTCAGATAGACCTTACAACGCCGGTTCTGCAGGTTCTTCATCGAGGCGCAATCGACACCTACCCCCGTGATATTGCCCGGGTTATCGACCCGAAAACTAAATAATTTCATCGCCCGGTCTTTCGACAAACTCAGCTTCGCCCCCAATATTCCAGTTAAGGTCGCCGGTGAAAAACTTTGCGCCGCGACGGTCCTCGGATAGCCGATCGAGGTCAGATAAAGGAAAGGCGTAAATAGCGAGGACGGATAACCGCCGACCCCGAAAACGCTGTCGCCGGACAATTCCGATCCCCCGGACCCGATTCCGAGGACTCCCTGCTCTTCGGCAGTTTGGTGCAAGCTGTTGCCGCTCATTGCCGCCTCGTAGACAAAGGATTTTGTCGCGATCCCGGCGGTATAGCTGGTCAAAGCGCTGAGTGCTATTACCGATGAGCCTGGTTGATCGAAGACGGAACTGGTAAGCGACGGTGTTGCGATTAGCGGCCGAGTTAATGCCTTTGGGGGCGCGGCAATCGGCGGGATACCGTCAGCAGGGTAAAGCAAAGGCGTACGCGCCACCAGAGCGGCAGGTGGACTGACTGCAGAATACACCGCTGGAGCGCAAGGCTCCGTGATATTTCCGCTTTTTCCAACGGTGACAGGCGCATCGAGATACCCTCCCAGGGACGGTGACCAGATCAGAATATGTCGGCGGCGATAAGGCAGGATAGCGATCGTGACATCCTGGTTTTTGAAGTCCGAACCGGCAGAGAGACTGCCCGAAGCGACCGGCGCGGCCGAACCGAGCCGAGAATCGTACAGGTCCGTTTTCCCGGAGCTGTGCAGGACGAGATGAAAATACTGCCCAAACGCCATGTCGAAAATTGGCGACTCCACCGATTTCGGCGCTGCATACGCCCGGAATTCGACAAACCATCCCGTATTCGCCGGAAACGTGTAACGCAAAGCAAGCGGAGTCGCTGGAGTCCCAACGGAATGTATCCACCAGTCGTTTTCCGCGCGAACCTGCTGCTCTTCCCACCCAGCCGGAGACCCATAATCGCCCGCACGAAATTTCACCGCACCTGGCCAGTCCGGCATTAGCTGCAGTGGACGAAGCATCAAGGACTTACCGCCCGGCGGCAAAAAGTACGGCGAAACAGTTACAGAGTTGTGAATGACATTATCGAAGCTCGAAACCGGGTCTAAAATCGACAAACCCGGATCTGCAAGATAGGCATCTTCAAGATCGATTTCGATTTGCAGCATCAGCGTGATGTCTCCATCAAGTCCAGCATCTCAGTGACAATTGCCGACCTCACCGCCGCAATAAACTCTCTCTGACTATAGTCACTCTTCCGTGAACTGTCGCTAAGGCGGAAGAAACGGATGGGGTCTAGTCCCGTCCCTGGCAGGCGTTTGCTTGTGTCTCTTCCGCCGTCGCCGAAGGCGGTAAACAGCGGACGTACGTCATTCATCCGCGGTGTCTTCTTACGTATTACTCCGAACGATGCATCCCTGTGCATAACAGGACCCCGCCCATTACCGAGCATGCGAGTTGCTGCCTGTGAAGCACGCGGCCGTTCAAAGTCACGACCAGCCGATCGTACGGCCAGGCGGCTTTTTACGGCATTCGCTTCCACTCGGGATCGCCGGCTCGAGCGATATACTCGCGGGACAGGAACTCCATACGTGCGTGCCGCGCTGGGTGGATAGAGCGCCGCTGTCAGCTTTTGACGCAGCACGGCGATGGTTGTGTTTGCCGCCTCTGTTTCCAAATACTGCCGAACAAACCGCCGGTAGCCGGCAAATTCCGAAGAGGACAGACCGCTAAGGCTGGGGCGGCGGCCGTACTGTTTTATCGAATGGGGAATCTTCATTGTAACGGCGTCTCCTGGTCGATCATGGACAGCGCGCGCGCCCGAAACAAATCGGCCACGGTCAAATGGAAGTCAAGCGAATAGTGTCGTTTGCCGGTACGACGTCTTGGGGGGTCTACTTCCCCCGGCAGCCTTCCGAGCCGCTCGACACAGAAGCGGAAGGCATAGTTGCCAAAGGGTCAATGCCCTCCGTCAGCTCACGCCGGGCTGCGTCCACTCCCGCGGGAATTGCTCCATCCGGCATCAGGCGTGAACACACCAAAGTACGCGCCCCAATCAACGCCAGCAGATCAGTGTCCTTTGCCCCAACCATCAGCCATTCCATCGCAGTCAGTCTGGGCGCGGTAACGCAGGCCTCTGCCCAGCATGCCGCGATGACATCGTCCTCGGTCACCTCGACCCGTTCGCCGCCGACATTGACATCGCGCAGCCCTGCCATATTGTCGATCTCCCGATAGATCGCAGCGCGCCTTGACGATGTTACGATGCCGTGTATTTCGATCGATAGCGTCGTTCCGGTCAGGTTGAAAGTCTCATTCAACGGCTCCGGGCCGCGCAACGCTAAAATTTCACTCTTGGTTGCCGTCGTCATTTCACACTCCTTTTTGCGTCTTGATTAGAGCGGTATAGCGACAGGCGTACCACCGGCGGTTGCATACAGGGGAGGGCCGACCTGGATCAAGCGAATTCGATCCTTCGTCGCATCGAGACCCAGGTCTTTCTCATATTCAGACGAGCAGCAGGCGAGCTGCCAAACATCGCCGGTGGATGACTCCCCAAACTGCAGGATCGCGTAACTTCCCTGCGCAAACAGCGCGGCGAACTTGGAGCCGGCAAGCTGCGAAAATCCTGCGATCTCCACCGCGCCGTCGCCCCACCGCGTGGCCCGTCTCGATGAAAATCCATCCGCCGCCGCGGTAACATCGGCAAACTCTCGTTTCAGACTGATTCGGACACTCGCGGCCTGCCCGAGAAAGGCGACAGTCGATCCCGTCCCTGACGTTGTTCCTGTCAGCGAAAGGATCGTACAGTCGAGCAAAACGACCCGGTCCAGATTTTGGACAGTAGCTAAGGTCATGAATTTTTCTCCTTCATTAATCAGGCGACAATAAAGCAGCTCTCAATCCAGATGATCTTGAGACGCATGCTTGCCGCAGCAAAAACGGTGAGTTCGTCGGCCGGTATTCCCAGCCGGTGAAGCGTGTCTGGCTCGGCAAGTGCGATACTTTCCACCAGGGCCTGCTGAACATTTCCGTCCAAACGGTAATCAGCAGCGATCGCCGCCGCAAGCTCGGAGAGTAGGTGCAAAGCAGCCGCCTCCTCCCCTCCCGGCGCCCCGAAGCGCAGTCGCACCTCGTGCAGCGCGAGGTCAAGGGTCAAGGTAACATCGCCTGCGGCAAAGCGCCGCCAGTCAGCAGTCGTTGAGATCGGCTCCAGTATCAACAGCGGGTAAATTAGCGGGTCAAACGGGTACTGCATCACCGCCGATAGCAGCGGAAGGACCGAAACTGGAGCACCGATCGCTGACAACTTCGTGTTGACGAAAGCTCGAACCACATCGATCACTGGTTCGATTTGATAGGTAACCGACATAGGCGAAGCCCCCATTGTTTCACGGAAACAGACTCAGGCAACCCCGATGGGCGGTGTTGCCATGCGGCGGCACGGGGCCCGGTAATCGTTACTGACCTGCCAGAAGCCCGACGTTGCCGTCACAAGCCAGTAGTCCTGACCAATCAACAGGACGGTCAACGCTGTGAGCGATGTCGTGCTGAATATCCAGCCGCTCCGGCGGTCGATATACCCCGCGGGCAGCGGGCCGGGCTGATCCAGTCCGTGCGGCTCCAGCAGAACATAAGCCGTTCCCGACGCGACATACACCGGGTCTGAAAGTGATTTGTCCGGGCTGGTTTGCGCCGAGATCGTGCTGGGTGTCCACGTCTGGGACATTGAATAAGGCAGGCGCTGCAGCATACATTGCAGAGACTCTGGATAGGTGCGTACATCGATCAGCTTGGCCAACTGGCCGCCCGGCAGCGTTGCGAAGTCACCGACCTCCACCGCCGCCGTGATCTCCTGGAAGATTAAGAACTCTTGCACCGGCCGTCGCGCCGCCGCCGGGGCAATCTGCGGATCGATATGCAGTCGCCGATACCTCAACTTGACTGAAAATGGAGAACCGGCAACCGCAATTCCTTCCCGAACCAATGCAACTGATATCCACTGTGTAGCCATTAGATCATCCTCGGGCGCATATTCCGCAGCCGACGCCCCGACGGCCGCCGGTAGAGCTTGACTGTCGCCTTGTACTGAACAGCGAAATCGATGGACGATGTCCCGCTCGGCGCCCAAGCCGTGGCGATGTCTCCTTCCTTCAGTTCGGTGCGGCCACCTGACAAGCTGAACACCGTCTCCGCGGCAAGCCTGCGAGCGATCTCACAGTTGACCGCCTGCCAGAGGTCTTCCGGTATCGTCGCTGCAAAACCGAACGTTGCGGTCACCTGAATGTTTTGACGGCCCGCAGGAAAAATCGCCGGGACTGGCTGATAGACCGCCGCAACCGGGAACGCCGGGAGGCTTCCAACACCGCGCACCAGTCTGGTCGTCGGCTTGTTCTGCTCGACTACTACTGAAATGTTGTCGAGCGGATATCCAGGATCGGCCTGAAGACCAACCGCGACTGCCGATGTGAACGAGATAAACTCGTCGATCTCCAGTTCCGCAAACCCAGCGCCGTCATACGAGCGTACACTGTCGGAGGAATCGGCGATAAACTGACGCTGCGTTGTCCGCGCAACCTCGGAAGTCACCTGGTCGGTGATCTGCCGGATTCGTTCGGTCAGCTCCGAGCCGGTAATCTGCGGCGCCACGCCAAGAGAGTCCAAAATTACCGACACATCGCTCTGCGCCGGCCACTGGCTGTAATTGGTCATGGCGCTCTAATCCTTCGTCGGCGACTGCTTTTCTAGCGGTGCCAGCGCAACTTTGAGCTTTGTTTCTTCCGTCGGCGGTTTCTGCGTCGAGTCCGGCGGAATTCCTGACTCGATCGTTTTCAGCTCTTCGTCGGTAACGACCTCATAAGCAGTGTTCCTTGTGAAGTTCCCTATAAGGTCGTCGGAAACCACCGCTGCACCGATGTAATTTCCAGACACCTTGTCAAGAATCGGGTTGAACTGGACATTGGTCGCATGGTCGAAGAATGTGTTGTATCGGCGAATAATGACATTGGCCATTTTATTTTCCCATTGTTGTAATAATGTAATAATCGGGAGGAGCAATAGCGTCGCCCTCCCGACAGTAGTCAGCTACAAGCTGAGGCCGCCCGGGACCTTCAGGAGGCCGTGTGCGAACTCAGGTCCGTGATCCAGGCCGAGCTGACCGTAGATCTGGATATTGTCCGCGGAGCCGGTCTTCGCCAGAGGTTCAGCGAAGAGGATGCCCTTTCCAGGGACCGGCATGCCGACCGGGGAAACGACACTCAAGTCGGCGAGCAGCACCTGATTGGCGGGCATATCCGGTTCGAGCACGATATTGACAGTGCCATAGCGGGTCAGAATACGCCGAATCTTAATTCCAGCAAACTCTGTCTCCGGCTGCAGGTAGATCGTGCCCAGCGCCTCGTAGCTGGCCTGGATATTGGCGTACTGCGCGGCGTCGCCAAAGAATGTCCAGGTATCGTCCGGGTTGTAGCCGTTGCTGGTAACCACCTGCTGGACAAGCGCCTCGATATAGCCTCGGTAGATCGCATCCGTGATAGTGCTAGACGTGACCCCGCTGTTGTCGATCAGGTTGGTGACGATCGCATTGACAATGCCCCGCGTTTGCAGCGCAGTTGCGGTTGCATCTCCCGGATTCGCATAGACACCCTGGACAAACGCAAAGTTCAGGTCCTGGCTGATCGTGTCCATGGCGGTCATGACCTGCCAGGCCTCGGAACGAGGGTTTTGCACCGGTCCATTCGCCGATCCCTGCGGGAGAGGCACAATTCCGCCCACCGCCTTCTCCGAACTGCCAAGATAGGTCAACTGGACAGTCTCCTGATGGATCTCGATCACGTTGGTCGCCTGGGTAAGTGTCCGTGGCTGCGCCGTAGGCGCATTGGCGCCTTCTTCGGCAACATAGCTTTGTGACGGCGCTCGCAGCGAGTACAGGACCGCTACCGGGAACTGCCGACTGCTGGTCTCCATCACTCCGCCCTGAATTCCGCCGATCAACTTAAGAAAGTTGTTCGGTCGTCGACCCGAGCGAAAAAGCTCGCCGAGATAGCTGACTACATTCGTATTCGTTCCTGCCATAGTTTTTCCTTATCCGATGCCGGCCTGACTGCCCCGCATCTTTTGATTTTTGAGAGTGATCGAGAGAGCGCGATTTCCTGTGCGCTCCGCCGCAGTAATCTGGTCGTCAATCGTCGGGGTTTGTGACGATCCCGGCTGGGTGCGCGAACCGACAGCCGCGGGAACGGCTTTACTGCCGATCAAGGTCACCAGCTTTCGTGCGCTGCCGCGCAGGCTCTCCTCGTCGTGTCCGCTCAGATACTCAAGGGCCTCGACCGGGACATTCTCCTCCTGTGCAACCTTCCGGCACAGCGCCTCAAGCTCGGATGCCTGAACCCGGCCTTCCAGTTCAGCGGCATGTTTTTTCAGCCGCTCCACCTCGGTCATCTCCGCGTCCTTAATTGCCGCGAGCTCTTGCCTGGCCGCCGCAAGCTCATCCTGAGCCTTCTTCAACAGCCGCTGGGCCGCATTCTCAGCGTTGTTTTGCTCCGGCTTGACTGTCGTCAGCTCGGGCGTCGGTTCGGCCGACGGTATCCCGCTTGTCGGCGGCTCGTCGGCAATAAAAAAGAACCGCTCATCGCGGTTCGCCTCGGTGTTCGTCATCTCATTGTTCTCCTGGGTCAGGGTATGTCTGTCTGCGACTGAACTCCCGTCGCCGGGTATCTGAAAATAATTAAGTGCGCCGTCAGAGTAAGTCACCGGCCTTGCGCTTCGCTTCGTCGGGTGTCAAATATTCCGACTTCTGCGCCGACTGTATGACGGTAAGTGAAGATGCCCGCTCGTCAGGCGTCAGGGTAAAGAACGGCTGCCAGGACAGGCTCACCGTGTAGCTTTCTTGTCTGTCCGCCTTATAGCCAAGGTCGACCACGCCCGCATTAGTCAATGCTTCGGCGACTAAAGCGAAGAACGGCACGAGGCCGTCTTCTCCGAACGTCTTCCGTTTCTCTTTAGTCGCAACGATTTGCGGCCAATAGAGCTGCTCCAACACCGCCGTGGTCAGGTTTCCTTTGTTCGTTATCTCCGACTGATCCACCGCCGACGACGATGCTGCTTCGAGAATCTGCGACTCCAGCTCCTTCGCGTACTCCATCATCGCCGGACGCAGGTTGTTGCCGGTCGGTCGGAAACCGACCTTACCTTGCCGAGTGCTCTCCACACTGTCGGTCTTCAAGTCGATCGCCTGCCCTGGCTGAATCGGCTTGTCGACATCTTGATCATCCATCTTCAAGTCGATAAACAGCGGATTGATCTCACTGTCGAACTGGTTCGATCGATCCATCAGGTGATAAGTCAGGTGGATCCGGTCGAAGACCCGGTAGAGGTCCCACAGGTCTCCGACTCCCCAGACATCGTCCGTCTCGATATTCTTCACCGCCATCATCGGTATCACGCCGAAGAGGTTCGTCTTCCGGCTCTCGATCTCCCATCCGTCATAGATGTCCGCAATATCCTGACTCAACAGCATCTGCGAACCGCTCAGCATCCCGGTCTCGCGGCCGGCAAACAACAGTTCGTTTGCAACCGGCCGGTACCGTACCTCCTCCGCATCGGTCCACTCCTCGCGGTACCAATAAGTCTTCCCTTCTATCGCATTGAAGAACGGATACTGCACCCGCGCCATCAGCAGTTTGCCGCAGTCGTGGGGGTGGTAGTAAAGCCGCGCTTCATCCATCAATGACAGCGACTGCACCGAAAGGGGACATTTGTCGTTCGCATCAAACGAGAATTTCAGAACCACCCCGCCGTCGAGACCCGCATTTTCGGCGGAAGCCACCAGTCGCGCATCCAGACGGTTGCCGCGCCAGGACTCGCGCAAAAACTTTTCCAGCGGCGGATTGTCCGGGCAGTGAATAGTCGGCGGATCGCCGAACAGCCATCGTGCTCCCCGGCGGACAATGCTCTTCGCGATCGGCAGGCATCGCGGCAGTGCGCCGCGCTCCTCGCTCTTCCAATCCCGGAAATGATACAGAGGATATGGATCGAGCATATGGTATGCCCGCGCTTCCCGTGCATGCTCCCGCATCCAGTCGAGACCAGGAGGCAGGCTGCCCGTCCCGATCAGCCCGGCAGCGAGTTTTTCGATATCTTTGTCCATTGAAGCAGCTCCCTGTAGCCTATTCATCTTCCAGAAGTCTTCCGCTGGGCATTCGCTCGTGGTACTCCCAGCGTGTGTGCGGCAGTTCGCCCGATTGAGAGACTGGCGCCCGCTTCACCAGAACATCGGTCGCCTTCGCCACCACTATCATAAACGACCGCCGCGAGTCGTACTTCATATCGTCTGACTTCTGTCGACCACTTGCTTCGAATTTTCTTTCGTCCGGAGAAAGGATCGGGGTTCTTCCTGTCGCGTGCATAATTTGCTCCTCAAAAAAATAGCCCGGACGTGCTTGTGGCATCCAGGTCCCGTGGGAATGTCCATAACGACGCCGCCCCACGTCCGGCAATTATCCAGTTTGTTGACCTAAGAGAAATCAACCATCTCAAAGATCAATGAATCCATTATAGAACAATAGTTCGTTAATGTCAACCCGTTGTCGTTTAATTTTAAAATATTTTTTATGGCAGCTTCACGAGCGGATCGAGTGCAACCGAGCAGCGAGCGGATACGGGAAGGGCTGGGCAATATTTCATTGCATAAGTTAGAGAGATATGCCAATAATTGAATTTGTACTTTCCTCTACATCCGCAACACGACGCCCACGTCTTCCTGCGCATTGTCCGCCTGCTCGATTGATATTTATGTCCGCGCCTAAACCAGAAAACGAAGAAATACGCTTAGTCGATTTGCAAGAGCATCAGATACTCGACACGCCTCAGTCTGAGGATTTCGACGGGCTCGTGCGTATCGCAGCTTTAATCTGCGGCGTTCCGATTGCGGCCTGCACTCTGATAGATAGGGACCGTCAATGGTTCAAATCAATTACCGGCCTTTCCATTTCGGAAACACCACGCGACATTTCATTCTGCGCACACACCATTCTTGAGCAGCAAATTTTTGTCGTTCCCGATGCAACCAAGGACGTGCGTTTTACGGAGAGTCCGTTGGTCAAGGGCGAACTTGGAGTCAGGTTCTACGCAGGTATTCCTCTGTTTTCTCACAAAGGCAATGCGCTCGGCACACTGTGTGTTATCGATATGAAGCCGCGACAACTGACTGGCGATCAAATCGAAGCGCTGCGAATTCTTGGCCTTCAGGCGGCGTCATTGCTGGATTCGTGGCGCAAAACAGCTGAAATAGAGATGCTGGCGGCTAAAGGTAAGCTCGCTGAGGCAACGCTGGCTGAGAGCGAAACCCGGATGCGCCGGCTGAGCGATGCCTCCTTCGAAGCCATTGCGGTTACGCAGAACGGCATGTTCATCGATGGCAATACTGCATTAGTGGATACGTTTGGGTTTGATTCCGTTGCTCAGATGCAGGGACTCTCGGGGTTAGAGATTGTCGCTGCAGAATCGCGTCATCTTGTGAGTCGGAAAATTACTGAATGTGATGAAGAACCTTACGAGGCCGTGTTGCAGCGAAGGGACGGCTCGACTTTCATCGCCGAGATACGGGGGCGCCTTGTATCAATGAACGGTACACCCACGAGACTGACCGCCATTCGCAACATCTCCCGCCTCAAAGATATGGAGCGAGAACTTCGTGAGCGCGATGCTAAGATGCGCGTACTTCTGGAGAGCGCGCCGATCATACTTTTCACGGTTAATTCTTTGGGAATCGTAACATTCTCCGAAGGTAAGGGGTTGGCAGCCATTGGATTAGTTCCCGGCGAAGCCGTTGGGCAGTCGGTGTTTGACTTTACCATGGACGATAAATTTTCCGCAGAAAACACCAGAAAGGCATTGTTGGGGGAAGCCGTATCTCACGATTCTCACTATGCAAGTCTGGTGCTGCACACAGAGCTTCGTCCCATGTTCAACGCGGACGGTTCACCTAATGGTTACATCGGGGTTTGTTTCGATGTCACCGAAAGGGTCTTGTCGGAACAGCGGTTCAGAGTTCTCTTCAAACAGTCGCCGTATCCTCACGTTATATACGACGAAGCCGACCAGATCGTGGAGTGCAATACAGCGACACTGGCAATGATGAGATGCGACAAAAGCCAGTTAATCGGAAAACATCCCGGAACGCTTTCGCCCCGCCGGCAGCCTGACGGGCGTCTGTCAAGCGAAAAAAGCGCGGAAATGTGCGCGTTGGCAAGGCGCAATGGCCGCCACACTTTCGAATGGCGTCGCCGCGCAGTCGATGGGCACGAATTCCCCGTTGAGGTGACTCTGACACCAATAACGTTAAACAACAAGTCAGCGCTACTGTCGGTCTGGAATGACTTGAGCGAGCGAAAGCGGTATGAGGAAGATATCAGCGCTCACGCGGCGGCATTGCAATTGCAAAAGGAAGAACTGGAGAAGCTGAACTCTGCGCTGGAGACCCTGGCAACCACGGACGGCCTAACTGGTCTTCGCAACCATCTCTCCTTTCAAGAAAGAATGTCCGATGAAGTAAGCAGAGCTATGCGTTACGGAACCCCACTCTCACTCATAATGCTCGATGTCGATCGATTTAAAAAGTTCAACGACTCCTCCGGTCATCCTGCGGGAGACGCAGTCCTCAAGACGGTCGGTGCGCTGCTGCAGGATGCCGCAAGGGAAACGGACGTCGCCGCTCGATACGGCGGCGAGGAGTTTGCTTTAATACTGCCGATGACTGGCCTGCAGGGTGCAGCCTTTATCGCGGAACGACTTCGCGCAGCGATCCAGGACCGACCCTGGACGGGGAGACCGGTAACGGCTTCTTTCGGGGTATCTAGTTTCAGCTTCGACTGCGACACTGTCGAGAAAATGATCGTGAGTGCGGACAATGCACTTTATAAGTCTAAGGCTGCGGGCAGGAACACAGTGTCCTGTGATGATGGGGAGCAGGATACCAATTGTGCGTCTGTGGCTTGAGAATCAGATATGAGGTGGCTCAAGCCCTTCGACAAGCACAGGTTTTTTAGTAATGAGACTAATTGTTACAGCCAGCGACTGCTCGTATTCTGACCAATTGTAATCTATCGGGATCTTGTCGGCGTCAAGAACGACAGTGATCAATTCAGGCGTAGCGATCACGCCGACGAGCGTGACTGCGAACGGAGTGGTTTTCTTTGCTTTTTTGATTGCCTGTTTAACGATCTCTTTAAGCGGGATTTCCATTTTCATCTGATTGAGGAGTCCAGTGCGACCGAGATTCATGTAACCCGGTAAAGGTTTACCCTAATTAAGCCGCTAGTAAGCCTCGTTTGTAGATTAGGCGGCTTTGCGGCTGGATTCACTGATTAGCTTATTTGCTGCGAGTACTTCAAGACCGCCGATGTGCTAGAATACTTTGATGGACATCGAATGGTTTGAACAGACACAGGGTGCAGCTGAAGATGTAATTTCAGTATTCAAGGCGTTGGCCGATCCAATGCGCTTGGCTGTTTTTCAGTGTATCCGCGGCTGCGGCGGGGCTGCAAGGTATGAGATTGAGTCCGGCTGCTGTGACGGCGGGATGGAGGGCGGGGTTTCTCTTTGCGATATCCGCTGCCGTATGCCCTGCACTGCCAGCACTTTGACCCACCACTTGAACACCCTTCGTGATGCGGGGCTGATTGAGACGAAAAAACAAGGCCGTGTAGTGTATGCGCGCATCCTGCCTGACGCTCTCGTGCGCGCCGCTTGCTTCTTTACGCCTGAAACCAAGTGACCGACCTATACAGATGACTATTCCGAGAACGACAGCCGGCTATCCACCGATTTACACACTCAGTACGCTCTGTTTTCTCGTCGCACTTCTGGGTGTCGTCATCCTGGTTGGCTCCGACATAGCGCACGGCTACCGATTTTCGTCGTCCCACCTGCACCTAGACTCGCTGCCGTTAATCATGATCGGCTTGTCTTACATTATTCTTCACATCTCGACACACCATCGGCGCGTGGACCAGGTGAAGGGAGTTTTCTTGGGTCTGGCGTTTCTTTTATGGGGAGGAGAGAATCTGCTTCCAATGTCCCGGCTGGTAACTCTCATGGACGAGGGAGCAGTAACGATATTTGTCGTGGACCTGAGCATTATCATTTGGGGACATTTGAACAGGCCGGATCCTGTCGATGAGAACAGCAGCCGGCCTGCATAGTTCGCCCGATGACGAGCAGTTAAAAATAATAAGGGGCAGCTTTGGAGGCGGCCTAGCCCCTTACAGTAATTATGGTAAGTACGGCGGGGTCAGTTATTGGTGAAAATACCAGTACGCCAGCTACTCGGTCGTCAACTTCCATCTAACCAGGAATAATCTTCAACAATACGGCGCCGTGAGTGGGGACGGTAACGTCGTAGCCGGTAGGGAATGAGCCCGCTTCTTTGTGCAGCCAGAGGTCGCGGACGTTCTGTGGTCCGGTCAGTCCGAGCTGCGCCCAGGTTACAGCAATATCGATCGGCGATGAGGTCGGATTGATCAAACCGACGGCCTTTGTACCGTCGGCAAGCGGGCGCGCCCAGATTTCCCCGCCGTTCACGTCGGTCGCGACCTTCCCTGCAGGTTTACCAAGCTCATCTTGGTCGATGGCAATCGCTTCATCGTTGGTGAGCAGCGCGAGTGTAAACGCATCGAGCTTAGTCATGTCACATCCAATGAGAAGTGGTGCGCTCAGCAGGCTCCACATAGTGATATGCAGAATCTGTTCGTTGGGAGTCAAGTGGCTCGGATGAGTGTTGCCCCAGCCGACAATTCCCACACAGAGCATGTCAGGATCGTTCCAATGGCCCGGTCCCGCGAATTTTTCATGACCATCCTGACTTTCATAGATACTGTGCAGGCTTTTCCACGAGTCGTTAATATCCCCGGTTGTCCGCCAGCAGTTTCCGCCGATTTGCTGACCCCAGTTCCAGACATCACCCATGCCGTATTGGCAGAAGCTGAAGAGGATGTCCCGATCCGTCTTATCCAGGGAGGCGCGCATAATCGAATACGGTTTCTGGAAGTCGGCGATCGTCGGATTTTTTGGCGCGATCCCGCCGTAGGAGCACCAATCGTACTTGAGGTAATCGAAGCCCCACCCTGCGTATGTGGCTGCATCTTGATCTTCGTGCTGGTAGCTCGCGGTAAATCCTGCGCATGTTTTCGGGCCGGGTGAGGAGTAAATGCCTACCTTCAGGCCCTTCGCATGAACATAATCCGCCAGCGCCTTCATATCGGGAAATTTTTCGTTACCGAGAATGTTGCCGCTCGCATCCCGGCCCGCCTCCCAGGTATCGTCTATATTCACATACTGGAAGCCATGCTTGGCAAGACCGCTCGCAATCATTACGTCGGCCGCATCCTTCACCTTCTGCTCATCGACATGGCCTGCCCACACATTCCACGAATTCCATCCCATCGGCGGCGTCAACGCGAGAACATGGTCTCCGCCGACAATGGTAAGAACGCTGTGCGCTGTTCCAGCTGAGTTCTTTACAACGATCTGGACTTTGGTCGTGCCGGCGGCCTTCAGGCTGCCGGAAATGACGCCCGTGGCGGGGTCGAGAACTAGCCCGGCCGGCAGTCCGGTCACTGAATATGTGATCGGTTCGACTCCGGTGGCCGGGATCTTGAAGAGAAACGGTCTCCCGGGAGTCGCGCCGCTGACGCGCGGAAAGTGTATTTCCGGCGCGGCGCTGTCTGTTGTTATGACTAGTCGCGGCGGCTCTACCGGGATT
>PLAD01000326.1 GCA_003134215.1 Armatimonadota bacterium | reverse complement strand
GATTTCTTGAAGCGACGCCGGTAGTTGAGCAGTGCCGCCCTGGAGTAGTTCTCGCCAGCTGGGTCCTCGCTGAACGGCTTCCGCCCATACTCGCTGCAAATCCTCCGGGCGTTTCTGTAGCAGGAGTTGCAGGAAGCACGGCGGCCTGGCGCAGGTCTTTCTCAGCCTTAGCCTTCGAGGATTTGCGACGACGCGAGAGGATCAACTTGTGTACGGCAAAGCGTTCAGGCGCCCTAGCCGTTCCGGTAAATAGTTGGTAACTCGCTCTACTTGCCCCGATATTGTCCCAGTCGAACCATCGTATATAGTATTAGCATCAATAACCGATTATTAATCGGTTATTGATGCTTTTATTGCTTTTCATTGACAATCCTGTATACTAATTCCAGCGATAACCGATTACGGATCGGTTATCGCTACAGATTTAACATGAGCATCAAGACCTTGGGGCGCAAAACGGCGCTCCTGTTTACCAAACTACACGATCGAGATCAGCTGATCTTTGATCTTCCAACTGCTGCCGAATTGATGGGAGTCGATCGGCCCCATGCGGTCGATATCCTGCACCTTGCGGCCAAGCGTGGTCTTATCACTCCCGTTCAGAGAGGCGTTTACAACTTGGTCCCTTTCGAGTTGGGAAGCACTGATTTTCATCTTGAGAACCGGTACGCGATCGTCGCCGCCAGCATGTTTGGAAAACCGTATTACTTGTCGCATAGCTCGGCGCTCGATCTGCACGGCCTCGTTACCCAACCCTCGTTCGAGGTTTACGTCAGCACCCTTAATCGATTGGCCACGCGGAACCAAGGCGGCGCCATAGTTCATTTCATCACAATGCGAGAGCCGCAGTTCTTCGGCTATGCACTTCACGACCTTGGCAACAATCAGAAAGTCTTCGCAAGCGATCTCGAACGCGCACTCATCGACGGATTCACGCGATCTAAATATTGCGGCGGGATGGTCGAGGTTGCCAAAGCAGTCTTCATGGGCAAATCGCGCATCAACTTTGAAAAGCTCGTTGCTTATGCGCGACGCATGAATACGGATGCCACCATCCGGCGCCTAGGTTTCGTGCTTGAAACACTGGGCCTTGGAGACAAAACGCCTCTCGCCGATTTACAAACGGGGCTGCCAGCGGGCGCCGTTAAGCTGGATCAAGAATTGCCGCTCGACGGTGCGCATAACTCAAAATGGGGACTGCGCTTGAACGTGTCGGCCGAAGAAATCATCAAATCGGTGAGCAACTAGATGATCAAGCAACGCGAGATCTCCAAATTGGCGAACCGACTGTTCGTAGAGGCCTGCGCCCAGGTTGGTAAAAAACAAGCGCTACGAATTCAGGAGCCAGTCATCGAACGAGACTATGTATTAGCTTGGCTACTCACCGAAATGACCAAACATCCGGTGCTCTCTGATGCACTGGCTTTTAAAGGTGGCACGGCGCTGCGCCGCGTGCATTTTGATGAATACCGTTTTTCGGAGGATTTGGACTTCACGCTGGTGCATGAACTTACCCTCGAGCAACTTTTCGACGCGTTCAAGGAAGTCTTTGCATCGCTGTTCACCGTGAGCGGAATACAATTTAGTCTGTCCGGCAACGAGCCCACTCGACACATTCGTAACGACACATTTTATTTTGACTACAAAGGACCGCTTCCTGTCGCAGGTCAAGTTAAGGTGGACGTTACCCGCGGCGAGACAGTCGTGTTTCCCCTGGACCGAAAAGCGGTTCGAACCACTTACGCCGAGTTCTCTGATCTACCAATCGGCAAATTATTGCAGGTGTATTCATTCTCGGAGATCATTGTCGAGAAGACGCTTGCCGTCACCGACGGGGCGCGCAAAGAACCCCGCGATCTGTATGATCTTTGGTACATCTCCGACGCCGGCCACATTCCTCCTTGTGAAGAAATGGTCGAGGGCCTCAATCGAAAACTCGCCAGTCGCGAAGGGCGGGCGAACGACATTCTAGTACCGCGGCTGGAGAGGATAGAAAAGGCACTTACGATCGTGTGGGATCGTCGGCTTCGACCCCAGGTAATGGCCCTGCCAGAGTTTGAAAGGTGTTTCAGGTCTGTGAAACGCCTGTTGTCTGACTTCGATAAATTACGCGAACCTTGTTTAGGCCGATAGTCCAAAAACTACGACTGATATTTCAAATACCAAGATCCTGCAACATGCCTTTTTGCAGCAATTGACTTCGATTCCAGCGGCGGCTGGAGTGGGCAGTATCGCGGGCATTTTCAACCGAGATATCCTGAAGACGATTTTTTCTTCAGCAGAAAAATATTCCAGTCCTACGATTTGGGCGATATTGAAGAAATCAGCACCGAATTACCAACTCCTTACCGGAACGGCTAGTTCAGGCGCAGGCACTGTGACCGCCACACCGCCGCCGTGCAGGAGCACTGCCTTGACGGGCTCGTGAATCAAGAAATCCAGGAAGCGTAATGGCTCCGCCGCCGTCTTGAGCGCCGGCAGGTATAGCGGCTCATCCCTGTCTGCTCCCTGATTTGGCACCAGGAAATCGACGCGCAGCCGCTGCCTCGAGATGTAGCGGGTGGGGGCGATGCGGCCGAGATTGGGGATTTTACGAAAGGTCGGATCAATCGCCTGCAGGACCTTCTGCATCGAATCGGTCTGGTCCTGCACGGCGATCGACACGCTCAAGAACTCACCGACATCCACATCGGAGGTTTGCATGAGCGCACCCTTCAGGCGCACTCCCAACATCGCGGCGTAGGTTTGGTAGGCCATGGTGCCCACCAACACGCCGCGCAACCGAAACACGCCGCTGCGGGCCAATCCCTCCACCACCTGGGCGGCGGCAGGCAAGGGCGCGGGCAACCCATAGGCGTGTACGAGTGAGCGGACCAGGGCGCGCTGCGCGCGCTGGTCGCGTTTGGCCTGCCGGTGATGGGCAATCCGTTCGAGGAGCTCTGCGGTCTCTCGGCCCACATACCGCTGGGGGGAGTCCGCTCCCAAGTGGCGCTTGGGGCGAAAATACCAGTATTTGGAACCTTTCACGGTTTTGGCCGAAAAGGTACCTGGTTCCTCGAACGCGCTCTCGAATGCGTGCACATCGCTCAAGTCGAGCAGCTCCGCATACGTGGTTTGCGCCATCAAAGGCAAGTCGTTGATGTCCATCGGAGTCCTGCTTGTTATACCAATTCCGCAGAATTAGTATAACTCGACGTTTTGGCATAGGGCTGGCTTGGGCCTTCAGAGAGGCATGGAGGGAAATCACTTTTGTGGACCGACTTTCACGATTAGAGTGGTTCGCGCGCTCTGTTGGACGAGGGAATGACGATGGGAATGTATGACGAACTTCTTTGCGAGGCCGAACTGCCGGATGCCGATGTGCCGGCGGGGGCCATGTTTGAGACAAGAGCGTTTCCGTTCCCTTTTCTTTATCGATACGCAATCACCAAATCCGGACGATTGATCGATGCATGTGGACGAGATTTGGAGTGTGAGGGGTACCTTGAGTTTTACTATGTCGAGCACTCTGTCAAAAATGGCATAAGGGCGGAGTATCGAGCCCATTTTCTTAAAGGCC
>PLAD01000067.1 GCA_003134215.1 Armatimonadota bacterium | reverse complement strand
CGCAGGGACCAAAGCGAAGATTGTCGACACGCGCAAAACGACTCCCGGCTTGCGGGTTTTGGAAAAGTACGCTGTGCGTATCGGGGGCGGATCAAACCATCGTTTCGGCCTTGCTGACGGCGTCCTCATCAAGGACAACCATATTGTCGCGGCCGGCGGGATATCAAATGCAGTGGCTCGAGCAAAATCCCTTGCGCCGCATACCTTGCGTATCGAGGTTGAGGTCAAGGAATTTGGACAGGTCGACGAAGCCCTCGCTTCCGGAGCGGATATCATCTTACTGGACAATATGAACCCTGACATATTGTCGGCCGCTGTCGCCAAGATAGGCGGACGCGCCATTACCGAGGCATCAGGCGGAGTAAACCTGTCAACCGTCCGTGCGATTGCCGAATCTGGGGTAGATCTCATCAGTGTGGGGTCCCTGACCCATTCTGCACCGGCTGCCGATATCAGCCTCGATTTTAACCAGGGACTGCCCGGATGATCGGTGAGCCCCGGTTTGACTTCGATGAAATTTCGTCGACTAACGATGCCGCAGCCGCGGCGGCAAAACAAGGCGTGCCTGACGGCGCTGTGTTTGTTGCACAACATCAAACTGCCGGACGGGGCCGGCGCGGCGCTCGCTGGAACGCGCAAGCCGGCGAGAGCGTTCTGATGACCGTTGTTCTCAGCCCTAAAGGGTCGCCCGCAACAGCCTGGCGGTTAGGTTGGCTGGCATGTCTTTCGGTTATTTCCACCCTTCGTGACCTCGGACTGGCCGCTCAGTGTAAATGGCCGAATGATGTAGTCGTGAACGGTAAAAAGATTGCAGGGGTGCTTGTCGAAACGTCGACCAAGACCGGCGACGGCTACTTTGCATACGTTGGGATTGGCGTCAACATCTTACAGCGCGATTTCGGCGATCCGTCGAATTTTCGAATTACCCCGACTTCGGTAGCACTTGAACTTTCGACGCCGGCTCCGACGTTAAATGCAGTCGTCGACAAGATCTGTCGCCGGCTGGATGCGCTGTACTTTGCTGACGGCAGTGGGTGGGAAGAGGCGGCAGCTTCCTACAGAGGCTACATAGTTCTTGGCGAGAAGCAAACTGGGATCGATCCAGTCACTGGAGAATCCATTGTTGGAAGACTTGCCGACATACGTGAAGAGGATGGTGCGGCTCTGCTGCAAATATCCGATAATCAATACAGGTATGCGTTTCCCGAGATAATCCTCGTATAGCACCGGGCCGGAATATCGTTTTTATCGATATGTCCGAACCAGTGCCAGGTATACTAGACGTTACGTTCGATTAAGGAGCATTTTTGACCGATGCGATTACCGAGGTTAAGCAGCTTTACGGTGATTGGCGCCATATTGATTTTCATTGGTTTCTACGGTATGGCCCATGGACCGAACTTTCAGTACGACCTTGGTGTTCGTGCAGATAGTTTAGAAGGCGTCTACTATCTAGTTGTCGGCGCATTGATGATCTTGAACGGCTATTTCTCTTTGCCTTTGACTGCAGAAGAGCAAAAAGAGCAAGAGAAAAGTCTGGGCCGCCAGACAATAGCGAATAAATGAAAGTTTCACTGTCGTTGCGCCGGCTGTATCGGTGATTTTCGCTGACGAAAATAGCTGTGGTGCTCTCGCCTCCTCTCTGGAGGCGTTAATTTTGAAAATGAGGTTCAATTAAGCGTGGTTTACGAAGTCAATCATTGTAGTGAATGCGGAAAGCCGATCCGTTCGGTCCCGACCTGGCTTGCTAACGTCCAGGTTCGATTTAACTGTGACACGTGCCGTCAGAAGCATCCACGGCCCTTCGCTGCGGTGGACATTGTTTCGCCGACTGTCGGGCTTGCGGATCCGGACAGCGACGAGCCGGTTGACGTCATTGAGGCAGAAGAGACGACCAGTTTGGACGATCTTTTGGAAGAAGAGATGGCCGAAGAAGAGGCCGCTATCGGCAAAGCTCCGGAAGACTAATTACCCTCCAGGCCGCCGGAATAGCTTGAATGGACGATCCGCCATGCTTCAGCAGGAATGATGAAGTAGCGGCGGGTCGATTCTTTTTGCCAATCCAGTTCCAGCAACTGGCTGTAAAGCACCTGCCCATCTCCTTTGATCGTCACATAAGATGAGCTGTGGGCGGAATATCCATTTACCGTGATAGTGGCGGGAGCTATCACGACCGAAAGGTTGCTAACATCGCTCATGCCGCGACGAAGCATCAGGTTTAGCCGTTCCGGGTTATTATCGGCGCCGTCTGTGTAATTATCTGAGATCACAGACATGACATCGGGGGCATCTTTGTTTTCAGCAGCGACTGCAGCGGCCTGCAGTTGATCCTGAATCTGCGTACTGTCAGGTTCACGATTTTTGCCAAGAAAAGAACGAGCTATAAAAGCGACCAGAATGACAGCGATCGCAATCAGAATAATTTTTGATTTCGTTTGCATCGTCTATACCAGGTTTTACCCGACCCTGGCATTGTTTAGATGTCGAGGATTAATTGCTAGGTAGAAGCGTATATTCTCTGCACTTACGGTGAAACAGGGAGAGCGCCTCAAGATGCTCATCTTCCAAGTCGTAATCCATCACGTCCGTAAAGTATGAAAAACAAACATCGCTAGTCACTCCAAGGCGGATCGCCTCTTCATCGGCTAACTCGCGATATTTGGTCTTTCCATATTCCTTTGCAGTTTGCAGAGCTGTAACAAGGTCGTCAGTAATTCTTTCCTTTTTGCCCAGCCATAAAGCATAGACGAACGGCAGGCGAAATTTCTTTCTCCAAGCCTCGCCCAGGTCCAATACCTGCAATCCGTCACCGTCGGCGAGCATGCCAGGGTCCCCGATTAGCAGCGCAGCATCCGCCGCCGAGAGCATCGCTTGTAGGTCGGGTTTGTGATTAATGCGCTGTGGGAAAACGTCGTACATTTCCGCGAGCAGGATCGTCAGCATAGCGACCGAAGTCAAAGACGATGTATCCATAGCGCAGCTGTGAATCATAGAAAAAGGAATCTTCGCGAACGCACGAACGCTGCGGATCTCATCCTGACCGGAGATAGAAATTCCAGGAACATGAACATACTCGGGGTGCTGAAAGGAAGCAAACGACGATACCAGGGCGGCGTCGATCTCGCCAGTCTCCAGCATAACCGCGAGTTCCGACGGTGGTCGTTCGATCACTTCAATTCCGGAACCAGCGCCTGCTTCAGTATAAAACCAGTTCACCAAAGGGCGGGCATTGAGATAGGGGACACTGCCGATTATGGTCGTCATATTAACTAAATCCTACAGCTTCCGGATGCATCGCAGGGCGTCGGTAGCCTGAGCAGGGTTGAAATTCCGTAACGGTGCTCTGCT
This sequence comes from Armatimonadota bacterium, assembly GCA_003134215.1. Classification (GTDB taxonomy): domain Bacteria; phylum Armatimonadota; class Armatimonadia; order Armatimonadales; family Capsulimonadaceae; genus BOG-944. The sequence goes on along the minus strand of PLAD01000067.1, from coordinate 14,830 downwards.
ACCCAGCGGTACAGCTTCGGACCGATATCTGCGAACACCCAGACAGACATCAGTCGTCCCAAGAAAGACCAGGCCGGAAGGCGGAGCAAAATTACGGCTGCCGCAAAGTAACCCGTCCGCCAGGTTCCGTCAGGCAGCAAGACATGCATCTCGTGGTTGAGATCCGCTGAAGAAAACCGGGGAAGCGCCGTCGAGGCGACCGCCGGATCGTTCATGTCGACGAAGTTCAACTCCCGATTTGCATCGAACTTCAGCATTCGAGATTTAACTGCGCTGCAGAACGGGCAATGTGCATCCCAATAGATCGTCAAACCTCGCGTAGACTTCGCCGACTGTTCTACTTCCATAGAAGAACATCTCCGATTGTCAAGAGTGATAAACCCGAACTGATATAGCCGTTCAAATTGAAAAACGCGAAGTTCAGCTTGCTCAGATCGTCCGGTTTCACCAACGAGTGCTCATAGTAGACGAGGCAGGCGACAAGTACTACCGCGATCCAGTACAGGATATGCAGATGGGCCGTTAAGCCGAAGGCGATCAAAAAGCCTATCATGCAAATATGGCCTATTCGGCTGACTATTAACGCCTTGGCGTTGCCCAAATAAGCGGGGATGGAGCGTAGTCCGTACTCCCGGTCGAATTCCGTGTCTTGGAGTGCATAGATAATGTCGAAGCCAAAGAGCCAGAACAGAACCGCAGCGGCCAGCAGCGCCGGGGCCAGTTGAAACTTGCCGACAACCGCAATCCAGGCGCCCGTCGGAGCAATGGAGAGCGCCAAGCCGAGAAAAGCATGCGAAAAGATGGTGAACCGCTTCGTGACGGAGTAGCCTAGCGCGCACAACAGCGCGACCGGCGAGAGTTCGAAAGCAAGTCGGTTCAGCTTCCATGCGGCAAAAACAAGTACAGCGCAGGCTACCACTGTAAAAATCGCCACCTGGGTCTTTGTCAGCAGCCCGGCGGGGATTGCACGCATCTTTGTACGTGGATTGTCAGCATCGTGGTCCGCATCGACAATCCGATTGAAAGCCATCGCCGCCGACCGCGCTCCAACCATAGGAACAATAATCCAGAAAAGCGTGTAAAGGGAAGGTATGCCCCGGGCCGCAACAGCGGCGCCCATCAACGCAAAAGGCAGAGCGAAGATCGTGTGCTCGATCTTGATCATTTCCAAAATTACTTTAGTAGTGCTCCAAAAACGCACCACCGGATTTTGAGCGGTCACAACATTCATTGGACCATTCTACCTATCTCCCAAAACATTGCACTTTTTTTCACAAAGTTGTTGAAAGATAAACTCATGGGATCAACATGAAGTTCCTCTGAACAAAGTAATAATTTCATGCCGGGCAGCACGCCTGCTCGATGACGAGCAAGCAGAGCTAAATTTTGGATCGAAGCGATTGTCCGTACTATAGAGAGAGACTGCGTAAATTTGGCGCACGTGGCGGTGTTTCAAAGGATTGTTCGAGCGTACCGGTCAAAGAACCCTTATGACCGCAGGAACATAATGAATCGCCTTCTGTCGTTGTTCGCCGCTGTATCTGTCAGCATATTTCAAATCGCAAGCGTTGCCCCGGGCTCCCTGCTGTTAACCTGTCCCATCCAAGCGGTCCCTTATCAAGGCCTCAAATTCGATAAGCTAGCCAAACATAATAGGGTCTTAGGCACAATCAATAGTGTTGTCCCTGTTCCCATCCCTTCATGATAGAAGAGGCGGACATAATCACTGAGCAATAACACAACAAATCTTTTATTTGACACTTATCGACAAATAGGGATATAATAAAAGGTCTGTTTGCGACGTGTGATTTGTCACGTCTGGACAGCGCATTAAGATTTGGTCTTGGACCGGAGGCAACGATAAACAACAGAGATTTTCGACGGGATCCGCGTGAGCCGCGGGTTAATATGAACGAGCGAATTCGATACCCGGAAGTGCGCGTCATCGATGATGACGGCGGGCAGCTTGGGGTTTTGAACACACGCGAAGCTCTTAGCATCGCAAGATCAAGAGGGCTGGACCTTATCGAAGTCGCTCCGCAAGCGCAGCCGCCCGTGTGCAAAATTATCGACTACGGAAAATTTAAATACGAGCAGGCGAAGCGTGAGCGTGAATCGGCGAAGAAACACAAGCAGTCCGAGCTCAAGGGAATCAAGATGTTCCCGCACATCGATGCTCATGACTTTGATATCAAAGTCAAAAGCGCGATCAAGTTTCTGCAGGAAGGCGACAAGGTCAAGGTGACGATTGCGTTTAAAGGACGTGAAATCACACACCCTGAGTTTGGACGTCAGCAGATGGAGAAGATTGTTCAGGCTGCCAACGAAGTAGGCGCGAATGTCGAGAAGCCGCCTGCGATGGAAGGCCGCCAGATGATTATGATTCTGAGCCCGAAGAGTAGCGCTGGAGTTAAACCGGCAAAGCCCGCCGCAGCGCCCCCAAGCGCTCCGAAGCCCCCTGCCGCTCCTCAGAGCCCGGCTCCGGCGCCTTCGGAACAGCCGGCGCAATAGTTTTGGAAAAATGTTAGGAAAGGAGTAATTTAGTTATGCCAAAGATCAAAACGAACAAGTCAGCAGCGAAGCGCTTCAAGGTCACCGGTACAGGCAAGCTTATGCGTACGCATTCGCTCCGCAATCACCTCATGATCAACAAAGGGCCGGGCCGATCACGCAGACTGGCTCAGGAAGCACAGCTTTCCGGAACAATGAAGCAGCGGATCACCCGTTTGCTGCCGACCGGAGTAGCCCACTAATCAATTTCGGCGAAAGCCGACACAGGCCGGCGCTGCCGGCAAACCGGTCTCGAAAATCTAACAATCGGGAGCGGTCGGGGCGGGCTCCCTAGCTCAGTGAACCTGGGAAACCCACGTTGAAGGAGAGTTCCTATGCCACGAGTCAAACGCGGCACTATGACGCATAAGCGTCACCACAAGATTCTGAAGGAAGCCAGCGGCTACTTCGGCGGCAAAAGCCGACTGTTTAAAACGGCCAATGAGTCGGTCATGAAGGCAGGCAACTATGCCTACCGTGATCGTCGCACCAAAAAGCGGGAATTTCGCAAGCTCTGGATTGCGCGTATCAACGCTGCGTGCCGATTGGACGGAGTTCGATACAGCCAGTTCATTGCCGCTCAAATTGCAGCCGGCAGCATCCTCGACCGAAAAGTTCTTGCCGATATGGCGGTTAACGATCCTGCAGCATTCTCTGCGCTGGTCAAGTCGCTCAACATCACGGCAGTATGACGCCGCAGGAAGAGCTGACGAATGTCGCTGCACTCGCTGCGATAGCTATAGAAAATGCAACATCGACCGCTGAACTTTCAGCGGTCGATGTTGAGTATTTAGGGAGAAAGGGCAAGCTCACCGGGCTTCTTCGGCTCATCGGGACCCTTCCGCTCGACGAAAAACCCTTCTTCGGCCAAAAGGTCAATGCAGAAAAAGATCGACTCCTTGAACTGCTTGACTCCAAAAGACAAATTTTCGAGTCCGAAGAGCAGATCGCAGCTCTCAATGCCGATGCTTTAGTTGTCACGCTTCCCGGTATCCAACTTCCGCTCGGTCGCCGGCACATACTGACTCGTCAGATGGACGATGTCAAAAGGGCCTTAATCGGTTTGGGCTATTCGTTTATCGAAACCGCCGAAGTTGAGCATTACCACTATAACTTTGAAACCCTGAACTATCCGCCCGACCATCCGGCTTTTGATGAACAAATGTCATTTTACGTCGATGACAATCATCTGCTGCGGACACAAACTACTGCATTCCAGGCGCACGTAATGGAAAAGCAAAAGCCGCCGATCCGTGTAGCGACAATCGGACGCTGCTACAGATACGAAGCAGTCGATGCGACCCATTCCCACACCTTCCATCAGGTAGACCTGCTGGCAGTTGACGAAGGCCTGAGCCTCGCCGACCTCAAGGGAACATTTGCGCAGTTCGCCCGGTCTCTGTTCGGAGAAGACGTTGAGATCAGGTTCCGTNNTCGGTGGGGAGATCGATGGTTGGAGCTCGGAGGAGCCGGAATGGTGCATCCGAACATCCTCGAAAGCATGGGAATTGACAGCGAACGATACACCGGTTTTGCCTGGGGCTGCGGTGTGGATCGGATGCCGATGATCAATCACGCAATCGACGACCTGCGGCTCTTTACCGAGAACGATCTTCGTTTTCTATCGCAATTCTAAAACGGCGAGTGCCCTCAAAAACAGTACTGCCGCTCGTCCAGGAGGAATGGTAAACTAAGATCATGAAGTCTTACTCTGCGGCGGTGTGGTTGTCGGCGCTGCTGGTGCTCGGATTGTCCGTGGGGAGGTCGTCGGCTCAGGCGGTATCGACAAAGACCGATCTTAGCTCGGTTGGGAGCGGTCTCAAAGAGACGACATTTGGAGATCTGGCCGCCGACTCGCTGCGAGATGCCGCCGATACCGATGCAGCCTTCGTTCCCAGTTCAGCAATGAGGCCGGTCACACTTAGTGCTCCTTCGATCCAGCAGGAAAAGATCGCCGATGTACTTTCAGCGACGACTGCCCCGGAGAATGCTTATGTCACGTTGCGGGTTAAAGGCAAACAGATTTTGGCAGCGCTCGAGCGAAGCGTCTCACATCTGCCGGAAAGTTTTGACGGGTACCTGCAGGTGTCAGGTCTTAAGGTGACATATGACCCATCCAGGCCCCCCGGCAGCCGCATCATCTCGGTAGTCTTCGCAAGCGGCGCTGCGCTGTCTCCGGACAGCCAGTACACGGCAGCCATGACACAGCCGCTCGGCCTTGGCGGCATGGGCTACTTCCAAGCCTGGAATGAATCGGATATCGTAAAAACGTCAGACTCTTCACTTCAGACTGTTATCGTCAATTATGCAGCATCTCATCAGCCATTGAATGAACAAGTCGACGGCCGCTTAACCTCCCAATGATCAATCGCCATAAGACACTCTTCACTATCCTTTCCGTCTCTCTTGCTGTCTTGCCTATTCTTCCAATAGCCTGCACGTCCGCCGGTCAAACGGTTCAGCAAAGCCAGCCTTCGGCGCCGGCGACGCCGACTGTCCCTGACTTCGATGCGCCAGAAGCGTATAGCATGCTGGAAGCACAGTGCGACTTTGGGCCTCGTGTGCCAAATACGCAAGCACACGAAAAGTGCGAGGAGTACATCGTCGCAAAGTTAAAACCGTATGTCGATCAAGTGGTAATTCAGAACTTTCCCTACCATGACGACAGCCGCAATGTCAGTCTGCACCTCACCAACATCCTGGGCATTATCAATCCAGGCGGCAAGGATAAGGTTCTGTTATGCGCACACTGGGATTCAAGACCTACGGCCGACAACGATTTCACGATCGAGAACCGTGATAAGCCAATCCCAGGGGCCGATGATGGCGCCTCTGGTGTCGCGGTCCTGCTTGAGCTTGCCAAGGTGTTCCATCAGACACACCCCAAAGCAGAAGTCATAATGGCTTTTTGGGATGCCGAGGACTGGGGGCCGGACGATTCACATATGTACCTCGGTGCTGACTACTTCTCTAAGCATCCGGGAAACCTAAAGCCCAATAAGGCGATCTTGATTGACATGATCGGCAATAAGGGTGTCACAGTTCCACGCGAACAATATTCGCAGCAAATGGAACCGGCGCTGCAGGATGAGTTCTATCAAGACGCCGCGAGCCTTGGTTATAGTGCACAGTTTCCAAACGTTGCCGGCCAGGAAATTACCGACGATCACTGGCCGATGATTAAAGCCGGAATCCCGACTATTGACTTGATCGACTTCAATTATGCGTACTGGCACACCCTTCAGGACACACCGGACAAGTGTAGTCCGGATTCTCTTGAGGTTATCGGGCGAGCGCTGGAATTATTTGTCTATGATCAGTCCGCTTAAAGCTATCTTTTTTATTCTGACTGTTGCGGCTCTCATTGCCGCACCAGTGAGAGGCGACAGCTTCAATCCGCAGATCAGAATAAAGCTTGATCGTTTCTTTCCGTCTGGAACCTTGAAGGTGGTCATCTCCAGCTCGCTTCCATTTACAGTCAGCGATTCAACCGGTCAGATTGTTGTAAACGCACCCAGCGGCACAAGTTATTTGGTTACGGATGTCAAAGACGAGAACGTATCGCTGACATCCACATCTGTCCAATCTGATCTCGAGGATTCTCAGGCAGGAGCTGGATTATCGAGCCAGTTCTTTGTCGTCCATCCGAGTCCGGGCTGCCCTCTCACAATCACCATGTCGACTCCAGGATCGACGCCGCACCACTATCGAGGCGATATCACTGTCCTTCCAGGTCTGAATATTGTCGACACGCTGTCGCTGGAAACTTATCTGAAAGGCGTTTTAAGCCCGGAGATCGGCGCTTCCGCTCCTGAGGAAGCTCTCAAAGCACAAGCAATTGCATCGCGCACCTATGCGATTAAAAATCTTGGAAAAATGGGGCTCTCCGGCGCGGACCTCGACGACACTTCGCACACCCAATCTTATCTGGGCGAGGATGGCGAAACACCTGCAGTTGATGAGGCGGTTTCAGACACAGCCGGCCAGATCCTACTCTACGACGGTACGCTTATTGACGCAGTTTACAGCACTAACTGCGGCGGTGTCACCGGAGCGGGTGATGCCAGTCAGCCATATCTTGCGCCCGTCCAAGATCCAGAGTGCGGCGCAGCGCCTCCATGGCAGTTGAATATCACACAGGAACAGGCAGCCTCGTTAATGGGTGCGGGATTTGAGCCAGGATCTGGCGAAGTCAATATTGCTATTGCGCAGTCGGATGTGTCGGGAAGGGTTACTGAGCTCACTTTGACATCGGGCGCTCTGCAGAGCTCAATCAGCGGAATTCTTCTTCGAAAGAAGCTTGGTTACGATAAACTCAAAAGCACTCTTTTCAAAGTGTCTCGCCAAAGTGACGGTAGCTTTCAGTTTATCGGTCAGGGCTGGGGGCACGGGCTAGGATTGTGCCAGCAAGGAGCAATTTATCTTGCCGAGCACGATTACCTCTACCAGGACATTCTTAAGCACTATTACACCGGGATTTCGATTGCCCAGTTAGACCAGACCATGATCGCGCCGCCTCCGGCACAGCAGATGATCAGTTCGATCACTACTGGGTCGTCTCGGCCCGTTCCTTAATCGCCGAGAGGATCTGGCTGATATTGTCGTGCACTTTTTTCGCGACAAGCTTTTTGATGATCGCGCCGATCAGCGGAATTTCTAAGTCGTAATTGAGAGTCGACTTGAAAACGGTGCCTTCCTCGACTTCTTCAAACACCCAGACTCCCTCAAACACCTTATATTCGCCCTTAAGCTGTCTGAAGTTGCATGTGTGCGCCGCATCGTCCCAAATATCTTCTTCCGTCCAGCGGATCTTTTGTTTGAACTCGGGAATAAGGCCAACCCAGTCCGCGACCACGCGGCCGGTGGAGTCGTCGCGATCGACGATATTGATCGATTCGACATCGGGAATAAACGAAGCGAACGTTTCGATATTTTTTGCTACCGAATAGACATGTTCCAGCGGCGCCGCTATGGTTGTTTGTAGTTCGAGGAGTCCCATCGTCTTCTTTCAATCTGCTGGCAGTTAGGCGAATTTTCGAACAAGGCCGACAACTTTTCCTAGTACATCTGCATGGTCGACATAGATCGGCGCCATGTCTTTGTTCGCCGGCTGAAGACGAATATTCTTCGGTTCGACATAGTACCGCTTTACCGTCGCCTCACCGTCCATCATCGCGACCACAGTATCGCCGTTCTGCGCCGTTTGCTGTCTCCTGACCACAACATAGTCACCGTCATGAATTCCGTCTTCGATCATGCTGTTCCCACGAATCTTCAATATGTATCCTTCGCCGGAGACGAAGTTCGATGGAATAGGAAAGTAGTCTTCAATATCTTCCAAAGCAAGGGTCGGCTTGCCCGCAGCGACCGTGCCGATGATAGGCAGACTGAGCACGCTGGGCTTATCTGATTGGGGGACCAGTGGAAAGTACCGTTCGGCGATATCGACATCGAGGCGAATCGCGCGCGTCAAAACAGCATCGCGATGGATGATGCCGCGGCTTTCCAGGGACTTGAGATGCGCATGCACCGTGCTGGACGACGACAACCGTACAGCTTCACCGATTTCTCTCACAGTCGGCGGATATCCATGTTCCTCAGTGAACCGATAGATGAACCGAATAATTTCCTTCTGTCGAAACGATATGTTAGACCGAGCCATGAGAAAACTCCAAATGAATGTTCGCTTTTCCTGATGAGATTATACAGCCAATAGCAAAATACTGTCAACCCATTGCAAACGTATATTCGATCAAATAAGGGAATACGATTACTTAATCGAAAATAGTAAGCGTTCATTCACTTATTATGATGGAGCATCTCGAGTTTCAGGGACCTTGGAGTTTTCGGCGATCGTACTCGCTCTCTTCTAGTGTGTTCTCGGCTATCACTTTCCATCACCTGGCGAAAATCGGGAAATCTGGTCGTTCCATGTGCCGTGCACGCCTTCTCAGAAGGTGTCAGAAATGCATTGCTGCGCCACTGATTTATCGCGCCTAACAAGCAAGTGCATCTTTAGTCGTCTTATCGGTGCTCGCACAATTTTATTCACATAAACAACGAGTTGACAAAATGGCATGAATGTTCTATAATATCCAAAATACGCCATTGCAAACTAAAGCCGGGTTTGAGCTCAAATCATAATTTGAAAAGTGCAAAAACAGGACATTTTCACATTGGTGATTCATGTGTCTTCTTGGGTAGCATGAGACAGTAATTGTTTCATGTTTTCTGATCGATCCGGCAGATCCAGATTACTAGTTTTAGGTCCGTAGGACCTATGCCGACTTGACTGCCGGCCGGCGATTTTCATCGCTGGAAACCTGATACAATCGGACTATTGGATTGGCCTCCAGCTAACCAGACCCTCTGACCCTCTTCATCTCATGTTGACTTTCAAACGTGCGGTGGTGTACCATACGTCGACTTGTCCGCGCTCTTTGCGCGGGCGCTTGTTTTGCTTTAGGGCATTTGAAATAGAACAGGGAGAATTAGGTGGCAAAAGTTTTAGTCAGCGATCCTATCGCCGCTGAAGGCATAGCGATCCTCGAGAAGGCGGCACAGGTCGATGTAAAGACCGGACTCACAAAAGACGAGCTGATCGCAATTATCGGCGATTACGATGCGCTCGCTGTACGATCCGAAACCAAAGTGACTGCAGACGTTTTAGCGGCTGCAGGAAAGTTAAAAATTATCGGACGAGCCGGTGTCGGCGTCGACAATATCGACGTTGCAAAGGCGACAGAGCGCGGTGTCCTCGTTGTTAACTCTCCAGAAGGAAACACCATTGCGGCTGCTGAACTGACTGTCGCACTGCTGCTTGCTCTAGCGCGCAACATCCCGCAGGCCGATAGCTCGCTGCGAGGGGGAGAGTGGAAGCGATCCAAGTACACCGGCGTCGAAGTCTACAAGAAGACTCTCGGCGTCATCGGTTTTGGGAAAATCGGACGAGAAGTAGCAAAGCGGCTGCAGGCGTTTGGCCTGAATGTCCTCGCGTACGATCCGTACCTTACCGAAGATCAAGCAGTCCAGCTTGGTGTCCGTCAGGTCGATTTAAACACACTCTATCGCGAGTCCGACTTTATAACGCTGCATGTCCCCAAGACTAAGGAGACAGCAGGAATGATCGGCGCCGCACAGATCGAGCTGATGAAGCCGGATGTCCGTATCATCAATGTCGCCCGAGGTGGATTAATCGACGAAATCGCATTGTCCGATGCTCTCCGTGCTGGACGAATTGCGGGGGCCGCGATCGATGTCTACTCGGTCGAGCCGGCATCTCCAGATAATCCTCTGCTGAAGCTTTCGAACGTGGTTCACACGCCGCACCTTGGCGCGTCCACCGAAGAAGCTCAGGTAAATGTTGCAGTGGATATCGCCGAGCAGATCGTCGACGTACTGGCCGGCAAACCCGCCCGGGCTGCTGTAAACATGCCGTCGATCGCCGCTGAGGTACTGGTAAAGATCCAGCCCTACCTGACGCTCGCTGAAAAGATCGGCGCATTGCAGTCGCAGCTTTCACGTGGGACTGCCACGAAGGTTGAAGTAATCTATTCGGGCGATTTCGACGATTTCCCCACGGTACATATTACGCGAGCCGTGCTCAAGGGCATCCTCGAGCCGATCCTTCCTGAATCGGTCAACTTCGTCAACGCTCCAGGGTTGGCCGCAAGCCGTGGTATTCAGGTGGTTGAGAGCCGCAAACCTTTGTCCGACGAGCACTCGTGTATGCTGACAGTACGCGTAACCGGGACAACAGGAGTGCGCGAGATCTGCGGCACTGTCTACGGCCGCAATGAAGTGCGTATCGTCCACATTGACGGATATCGCGTTAATATCGATCCACGCGGTTATATGATCGTCACCGAGCATACCGATCGGCCCGGCATTATCGGAAAAGTCGGCACTTTACTCGGCAACGAGAATATAAACATCGCGGGTATGCACGTAGGTCGTGAAGGGGCGGGCGCTCGGGCGCTCATGATCCTGCGGATCGATGAGCCGGTTGCCGACACCCTGCTGACACAGATCTTGACGATCGATGGGCTTGAATCGGCTGTTCAGGTTCATCTATGAAAGTCGCGGTTGAGTGGGTCAGGTCGTTCGGAGATTTCGACGACCTGACCGATGTCCAGCTTGCCGATACGTTAACAATGGCGGGTCTCGAGGTCGAGGAATTCCACGGCTCTGGACCTACCGCTGTTTTTGTCACCAAAGTTACCCCAAACCGCGGAGACTGGATGTCGATCTACGGTGTGGCTCGTGAGGCGGCTGCAGCATCGCTTCGGCCTCTCAATCGACCGATTCCTCTTTCAGCGATTCCTTTAAGAGAATCCTTCAGCGACTTTACGGTCGAGGTTGCGAGTCCAGATCTTTGCCCGAGATACGGCGCCACTATAGTCAACGATGTTCAGAATCTTCCCTCGCCGCAGTTTATTCAAGATCGCCTGGCGCTCGCCGGAATGCGCCCGATTAACGCCGTCGTCGACATCACCAATTATGTAATGGTGGAGATGGGGCAGCCCCTGCACGCCTTCGACTTGGACACGATCGTCGGACGCATGATCGTTGTCCGACGTGCAAATGATGGCGAGGTTCTCAAAACTCTAGACGGGATCGAACATACTCTTAATAGCGAAATTCTGGTGATCGCGGATGCGCACAAACCGATTGCACTCGCTGGAATAATGGGCGGCGCGGAGACGGAGGTGACTGCCGGGACACGCTCGATCGTCCTGGAATCGGCGCACTTCGATCCGTCGGCGGTACGCCGAGCCGCAAAGTCTCTGGGAATAACCACTGAGGCTTCGTACCGGTTTGAAAGATTTGTCGATCCGGCGCTGGTACAGGTTGCAATCGCGCGAGCGGTGGATTTACTGGTCGAGTACGCAGGCGGAAAGCCGCTCGGAGCGGCGATAGATCGATCCGCGCTAGATTTAACTCCGCACCAAATTCATCTTCGTACCGCCCGAGTCAATGCTGTGCTTGGTTTGAATCTCAGCGGTTCCGAGGTTTCCGAGTCGCTTATCCGCCTCGGGCTGCATGTTCAAAAGCATGAAGACGATTTGGAAGTCTTTGTTCCAACCTTCCGCCCCGATCTCAAGGCTGAGATCGATTTGATTGAAGAAGTAGGCCGAATGATCGGCTACTGGAATCTACCTGAAACCGTCGGCGCCCGCTCCGGTTCTCCGGCCGGCGATTTCGATAAGGGACGATTTGACAGCACCCTTCGAACAATCCTCGTGGGGCAGGGACTGGTTGAGGCTTACAGTCACACTCTGGGAAGCGTCTCACCATTTGACGGACCCGAGGGAGCTTCACGCAGGGTAACTGTTCGGTTATCGCTTTCCACTGAGCTGTCCGGCTTGCGACTCACTTTGCTGCCGCACCTGCTGGATGCTCTGGCCCTGAACCTTCGCCACGGTTCTCCGACTGTTCGTCTCTTTGAAGTCGGCAAGGTATTCCATAAAGACGGTGAAGGTGGATTTGATGAGCCCCGACATGCTGCCGCGGCCTTAGCAGGGGCGTCTGCTGACTATCCGACCGTCAAAGGTATTGTCGAAAATCTCTTCCATTCGCTTGGAATCGTCAACGTCGCGTTCGTTCCGTCGCTGCACCACGCAATGCATCCGCGCCGTACAGCGGATATTGTGGTCCATGGATCAATAATTGGATATGTCGCCGAACTGTTGCCATCGGCAGCATCCGAGCATCTCGAACTTCCGCCGTCGACAGGTCGGATTGCGGTATTCGAAATCGATGTTGAGCATTTACGCGTGATTTGCGAAAAGCTTGCCGCGAAGACATATTTACCGTTGCCGAAATTCCCGTCCGTTACTCGCGACGTTGCACTGCTTTACGACCTGGACACTTACTTTGGAGACATCGTAAACGTAGTGAGAAGCGAAGCAGGAGACCTGCTCGAGGATGTCTCCCTGCTGTCTGTTTATACCGGAGAGCGTATCCCTGCCGGAAAGAAAAGCATTGCTCTGCGGCTTACGTTGAGATCTCGGTCTAGAACACTCACAGAATCGGATGCAGAAGCGGCGACTGCCGGTATCCGCGCAGCGCTTTCAGCGAAACTGCTCGCAAAAGAGCGATAGAACCCCACGGTAAGAAGGGCTCGGTACTATTATCGAGCCCTTTTTTACGTTGAAATTAATCTTCAAGGAACGGGTAATCGGTATATCCAGTGGCGCCCGTCGCATAGAATGTCACTGGGTTCGGCGTATTCAGCTTACTGCCTCGTTTGAAGCGCTCAGGTAAATCTGGATTCGCCAAAAACTCCTGACCCCAGCTGATTGANNTGCATCCGCTTCACCCGAGTTGAGGAGGGTTGAGGCCTGCTCAAGAGTGATCTGCTCGTTTGCAATTACCGGTCCACCAAAGTTCGCCTTGATAATCGGCTCAAATCTCGGCCCCCCGCTGACCGACTCTCGAACAAAAATGAACGCGATGCTCCGTTTTCCAAGTTCCGTTGCGGCGTACCCAAAAGTGGCAGCCGGGTCTGAGTCAGCAATCCCGTGGTGCGGCATATCACGCGGGGAAAGGTGAACCCCAACCCGTGAACTGCCCCAGACAACAATTGCTGCATCGGTGACCGCGAGAAGAAACTTCGCGCGGTTGGCGATCGATCCGCCCCACTCATCGGTCCGCTTATTTGAGCCGTCGCGCAGGAACTGGTCCGGAAGATACCCGTTCGCCCCGTGCACTTCGACGCCGTCAAATCCCGCATCCTTTGCGTTTTTGGCCCCTTTGTAATATTCCTCGATGACACCTGGAATCTCTGACGTCTCCAGTGCACGCGGAACAGGATAGGGTGCATGACCAGTAGGCGTTCGGACATCGCCCTGGATTGCAATCGCGGAGGCGGATACAGGCGGTGCACCGTTCAGGTAGTCAGGGTGAGAAACGCGTCCAACGTGCCATAGCTGCAGGGCTATTTGTCCCCCCGCAGCATGGACGGCATCGGTAATCTTGCGCCATCCAACAACCTGCTCATCCGACCAAATTCCGGGAGTGTCAGGATACCCGACGCCATGCGGAGTTACTGCGGTCGCTTCTGTAAAGATGAGCCCGGCAGAAGCCCGCTGTACATAGTATTTCAGCATCAAGTCGTTCGGAACTCGTCCCGCCGAAGCCCGGCACCTTGTGAGCGGCGCCATAATAATACGGTTCGGAAGCTTCAGGCTTCCTAAAGTTATCGGATCGAATATTGTCGTCATGCACTACCTTCTGATTATTTCTGTACGAGAGTTACATTACGGCTAACCGTCGAAACAAGAAGGTGGTTCCAGTTCAACCGGCCATACCGGCCATACCGGCCGCACAGGCCGAAATGCACGATAACCTTTCCCGAACCCGATCCTCAAAGTCCTTTCTTCGATCCGGCATAACAACGTGTAATGTCTTATGATGAGCGGCCAAGCGTGCATTGTATACGGCGCAGAGAACTTACCGCACTACGACATGCGAAAAGATGATGGTTCGTGGGCTCACTGCGTTAATGTTAGCGTGCAGCGCAAGAATGTCACCGGCTAATTAAAACAAAGCCCCCTGAAACGCTTGAAGCGTCCAGGAGGCCTTTTCATTTGAAGGTTGTTACACCAAATTGGGATACCACAGCGCTATTTCCGAGGCAGCGTTTTCGACGGAATCGGAGCCGTGGATAAGGTTTTGTTCGACTGAGTTTGAATAGTCACCTCGGATGGTGCCTGGATTTGCTTCGGTCGGTTTGGTTGCGCCCATTAGTTTGCGGGAGATAGCAATCACTTCGTCGCCTTCCCACACCGTGGTGACAACCGGGCCGGAAAGGATAAATCCAACGACACCGGCGAAGAACGGCTTCTCTCGATGCACTCCGTAGTGCGCCTCTACTGTTTCACGTGACGCATGTACCAGATCTAAAGCGATCAGCTTCAGCCCTTTGCGCTCGAATCGGGCGACGATTTCGCCGACGAGACCTCGTCGTACGCCGTCCGGCTTAATCATCAAAAAGGTCCGCTCCATAGGGAATTCAATCCTCGTTCCTGGTAAAATGCAATAGTCCAGCGCATCTGCGCCGGCCCGTAGATTATACCAGAGATTACCGCCCGCCCTCGGTAGCTCCTGTCATTTGCATTTGGATTCGTCCTTCGTTATCGCACCGCCGACGATGGGGCGATCGACGGGCTGACTGGTCGCGAGGGTGCCTTCCTCGCCTGCTCGTTCTGGCTGGTCGACTGCCTGCACATGATCGGACGGACCAAAGACGCCGAGAAACTTTTCAAGCGCCTGCTGG
>PLAD01000006.1 GCA_003134215.1 Armatimonadota bacterium | reverse complement strand
CCAATTCGGTGTATAGAGCATAGAACGAATAGATTTAGGGTGTTCGTGTCGCACGTGGTCATTAACACTCAAGTTCACGCTTAGCTGGCGCCTTGCAAATCTGTGACAAAACGGGAATCAAGGCATTGGCGTGCCGCGGTTGCGTTTTCTACAAATGAAGTGCGCATATCGAGACGCGGATATCACAGAAACTACTCCCGTTCGACCGGTTACCATCAACTACGCGTTTTTAAGCGGCGAAGTCGCAAAAGCCGAGTCCGCGGCGGATTGGCGACGTCGGCGAGGTAGCTACTTGCGAACACGAGAGTCCGGAGCGCGCTAAAAGAAAAATCTCGCAATGCATAAAGTCACCGCCGCAGGGTCCGATGCAGGGACCATGATAGCGATTAATGTCTCAGACCGCCAAACCGCGATGATTACGCATTCGCGTGAATTTCTGCAAGTTCCTCAAGATTACCGGGAAGGTGCGCTCCCTCGTTGCGTCCTGGGACGCCTCATTAACGACGCCAACCGCCCTAGTGGGAGCAAGCTGTAATGTCGATTTCGAATTCAGCAAATCTCCAGAATCCTTCCCGTGTACTAAGTACGCAAACCCTAAACATTCGCGCCCGCAGCGAAATAATCAGCGAAAACGGATCATATGAAGAAGCTTCTCATGCTTCCGTCTCTTTTGTCTCTTCGTCGCCTAAGGCGGATAACAACGCGTGGACGACCTGGAACCCCATTCCGGACGGAGTAGAGCCGCCGGACATCCCGATCGAGATTATTCCCGTGGCATTTCGCGCTGCGGTCGCGGATATAGTCGAACGCATGTGTGTACCTGTTGGCTTTGTGTTCGTCCCTCTGATTATCGCGTGGGGATCGATCGTTGGACGGCAGATCGGCGTCCGGCCGAAGCGCGTAGACGATTGGTATGAAGTGCCGAATCTGTGGGGGGCGACCATCGGCGCGCCGGGAAGCATGAAATCGCCGGCCGCAGACGAGGGGCTTCGCGCTTTGCTCCATCTTGACAAACTGGAAATCGCGCATCACTCGTCTGAGATGCAAGAGTACAAAAATAGAGTGCTTACCGCGCAGAGCGTGATAAAACGTCATTCGAAAAGACTTGAAGCTGCCATTCTGCCGGCGGACTCCGTTCAAATCGCGCAGGATGTCTGCGAGGCGCAACGCGTTATCGATGCTCCCCCGAAGCGCAAGCGACTCGTGATAAATGATTCGACCTCAGAGCAGCTCGGCGTACTGTTGCAATCGAATCCCAATGGAATCCTGGAACTCCGCGACGAGCTGACCGGGTGGATTCAGCAGCTGGATAAAATCGGACGCGAGGGCAGTCGATCTTTCTACATCGAGGGCTGGAACGGGAAAAATAAATACACTGTTGAGCGGGTTGGACGGGAGCCCGTCGACATCCCTGCACTCTGCGTTTCAATCTTTGGAACGACGCAACTCGGGCCGGCGCGCGATCTTGTCTCGGATGCCCTCAAGGGTGGTGCCTCGGATGATGGCCTGCTGCAACGTTTCCAACTCCTCTTCGTTTGCACCTCGCCGCCGCGCTGGATCAACGTGGATCGCCAACCCGACCACTTGGCGAGCCAGCGCGTTCAAAAACTGTTCAACCGTGCGGAGAAGATGGACACGAGCACGATCAACATGGGCGACGCGGCAATCCCAACATTGCGTTTCGCCGCGCAGGCCCAGCTAATGTTCGACGCGTGGCGGGAACAGCTGGAGGATCGACTGCGCGACGGCTCAGAGATCCCGGCTTTTGTCGCGTATCTTTCGAAGACGCGCAAGACCGTCACGACGTTGGCGCTGCTGTTTTATTTGACGGAGATACTGGACGTCGCCGTCGATGGAGCCCCGATACCCAAATCGGAAGGGATATCCGGCTCCGCATTTATCGCCGCCGTTGCGTTTGCGGAAATTCTCCAAGAGCACGCCCGATGGCTCTACGATCCGAAATGCTTCCCAGCGAATCAATTTGCAAAGCGAATCCGGGATCACGATATTCGCGATGGAATGACGTTACGGCAGATCGAACGCAAGCATTGGGCCGGATTGACACCGCGAGAAAACCTCGATCGCGCGATTGAGGTGTTGATGCTGGCAGGATGGGTTCGCGTAGAGGAGCAGGCTACGATCGGCCGATCGCGTTTGATTCTGCGTGTCCATCCGGACTTCCGCGGGCATACCTGATCACGTGGTAGGAGCGCGCGTTCAGCGCGCTCCGATCCCGATTGGTATCACTATTAGGCGAGTCAGTGACAAAAGTGACATAAGGTAGTAACTTGAGTAACTTCTCGTCCTCACGAACAAGCTCGTCTATCAGCCCTACCGCGGAAACCCAATTCGCTGGTCATGAACTTCGGAAAAAGTCTGCAAAGTGAGTCGTGACTCGGCATTTCAGTGACTTGGCATCTTCAAGGGCGGTGCGAATTGTGTGCGTGGCTTCTAGTCTTTTGTCGCATTGCAAACTGGCCGAGGAATGAGGCCCATCGGAAACTGCAAAGCCAGGATGCAGAGAACTGCTAGCGGCCCGTCCCAAAACCGAGGGGCGTGCCTCTTGGTTATTTCTTCGGCTTAGTTAATGAACAAGTAGCTGAGTCGTGACGTTCTCGTTTGAGCATCGAAGAAGCGCGTTTCTGGCGCGTGGCGTAGTGAGGATCGCGTAGTAGCCTTCTCAGCGGGTTGTCGTGTTCTCGGTTTCCGAGCCATTGAT
>PLAD01000046.1 GCA_003134215.1 Armatimonadota bacterium | reverse complement strand
TTCGGTGCGGACTTCAGGCGCGTTTGCCCATGCATATCCTTTCCCTCGACACGCTCCGCGTGGGCGGCTGGGAGCACCTCGCTGCTTATGCGCGAATCGCCGGTCTCGGCTTCGATCCAGTTCATAATCTCTCTTCGCTCGACCAGATGCTGTTGCAGCATTCCAACAAAAAGCTGATTCTGATAGATACTCCCGGTTTCGGACCTGCCGATGTCGACGATATGAATAATTTGGCGGCATGGGTTCAACACTCTCAACTGGCCGATGTTCAATTGGTTATCCCGGCAACTGTCCGGACCGCAGTTTTCAAGCGAATCACGGATCGGTTCTCACAGCTAAAACCATCTAAGCTGTTGCTGACTCGTGCTGACGAGATTGAATCGACAGGCGTTCTGCTCGATCTTGCCATAAGATCAGGTCTTCCACTGTCCTATGTATCGAATGGTCAGACGATTCCCGAGGATATTGAGCAGCCGTCCAAAGCATCCATCCTCGCGTGTTTAAGTGAGCGCAAGCTGATTCAATCCAACCTAGCTCACACCAGACAGGAAGCGGCTTAACGGACAAGTTACATGTCAAGTCCACCTGAGGAGAAGCAATAAACGGTATGTATGCCTACGCGGCACCTGACAGAACAGCCGAAGAACGGGAAGCTCTTATCATGGAGCACCTGCCTCAGGTCCATTGGATAGCCGCGCGCATTCACGAAAAGCTGCCTCCCAGCGTGGAACTGGACGATCTGATTTCAGCAGGCATCGTCGGACTTCTGGCGGCTGTCGATAACTTCGACCCCAGCCATAACGCCTCGCTCAAAACCTACGCTGAATATAAGATACGCGGCGCTATTCTGGACAGCATCCGCGGTCTCGACGGTATACCGACACACAAACGCAAGCGTGTCAAGCAGGTGCAAGCGGCTATAGCCAGCGCGGAGCGAAAACTGCAGCGCAGCCCCGATGAACAGGAAATTGCGAACGAACTCGGCATCAGCCTGAGCGAATACCAGCAGTGGGTCGTGGAACTGCGAGCTGTTTCCCTTGGCAGTCTTGAAGTCATCGAAGATGGTGAAGAGCTCAGCCTGCTTAAGTTCATTAGTGGTGACGAAGAGGAATCTCCTGCCCGTATCCTCGAGCGGTCCGAATTGGAACGTGTTGTAGCCGAAGGCATGAAGAAAATCCCTGAGAATGAAAGGCTTGTGCTCAGCCTCTATTACAAGGAAGAATTGAACCTGCGCGAAATCGCGTCCATTATGGACCTTCACATCACAAGGATTTCTCAGTTGCGCGCACAAGGCGTTTTGCGACTCCGATCCTATCTGGAACGCAAGTGGCCAGGCGGGAAGAGCGGGACCTTCTAACTTGAGTCAGGCTCACCAATTCGCCTCTGCCTCTTTGGTTCGTGCCGGAAGCGGTGCTGCTATGGAATTGATCATCCCAGTCGCCGGCCTTCTTTTGCTGGTTTGTGTGGTCTTTGCCATCTTGTTCTTGATGCTTCGGAGCCGGATTCAGCGTCTAGCCAGGCAAGTGAGGAGCCGGGATAAAGCCGCCACAAATTTGGCTTCAGAACTGGAGGCGCAGGCACTGCTCGTCCGGCAGATGTCGATGGATCTGGAAGAATTGCGCAGGCAACTGGCGCATCATCAGGAGCCGGTCCAGCCATCTGTCCCGTTATGGGCGTCGCCCGACTTGCCGGTCAATTTGAATCGCAGAGGCCAGATCCTTCGGCTCTCGCGCAAAGGAAAGTCAGTAGCAGAGATCGCCCATGACCTTAATGTCGCCCAGGGAGAGGTGGAACTCCTTCTGAAAGTGCATGATTTGAGCTCGGGAATGTCCGAATCAGAAAATTCGGAAAAAAAATGAGATAGCACCTCTAAAATCGGCAAAACTCTCCGATATAACATTTGTAAGGTTGCGGCCTTAAGAAGAATAAAGAAGCTGGAAACGGTCATATGCGAATTGGCAACGGAAATATAGACAGTCTTGGAAGCGGCGGCATTGGATCAGTCGGCGGTGCCGGCTCCGAATCCCGCGGTTCGACTGCTGCCGCGAGTTCCAAATCAGACAGCGTCAATCTATCCAATGCGGCGAATCTCGTCGCGCTAGCGAAGTCCGGATCGGCATCACGGCAGTCAAAGCTCGACAGCATCAGCGCGCAGGTGAAGTCTGGCTCTTACCAGGCAGATTCTGCGCAGGTCAGTCAGGCCGTGGTTCAAAGTCATATAACAGGTTGAAGAAATGGTCACACCGGAGCAAATTGAAATTGTTAATTCCCTGAAGCAGGTCATCTCAGACCTTGATACGGCGATTGTGCAGGTTGTCGAGAACCCGCTTACTTTTCACGAGAGTTCGCTTCCTCAGGCTATCGATACTCAGTGTGCCCACATCAGTGCGCTTGCCGAAGGTGGTTTCGTGTCTGAAGAGACAGAGACGCTGGTGTGGGAAATCCGGAGCCGAGCCGGACGTTTTCAGCGTCTTTGGGACGCCGCCTCCGCTCTCTATTCCACCTGCTTCTCGCTGCAGCCATCAGAGGGTTTGGCCTACGGCGTGCATGGAGAATGGCGTGAGATCACAACTTCAACTCATCTCACAGTTGACTGCTGAAATCGGTTCGCTCGGCAATCAGGGAAAAGAGATAAAACGTGTCCTCGCTATTTGCCGCACTCGGTACCGCCAGTAATGCTCTTGACGTTCTGGGTCAGGCCATAGGTGTTGTTCAAAACAACGTTAGCAACTCGTCTACACCGGGCTATGTCACTCAGACATTAAACATGACGGCGAGCCGGTTTGATGCGTCGGGCAACCTCTGGGGAGGTGTGCAGGCAAACGGCGTCGAAAGTGCCCGCAACGTCTTTGCGGAAGCGGCCGTTTGGAGTGCGAACGAACAAACCGG
>PLAD01000030.1 GCA_003134215.1 Armatimonadota bacterium | reverse complement strand
TTAAAACAGCTGAGGACGACTTTTAGAAGGGCGAAACCAAATGGCACAAACGGCATCCGATGTTTTTATTGAGACGATTATGGGGTGGGGAGTTGACACGATTTTCGGGATTCCCGGCGACGGTATTAACGGCGTTATTGAAGCACTGAGGACACGTAAAGACAAGGTACGTTTCATCCAGGTTCGTCACGAAGAAGCAGCGGCGTTCATGGCCTGCGCCTATGCAAAATATACCGGCAAGATTGGCTGCTGCCTTGCAACGTCCGGTCCCGGCGCCATCCATCTGCTCAACGGGCTTTACGATGCCAAATGCGACCAGGCGCCTGTTCTCGCCATTGCCGGCCAGACGTATTCCGACCTGAAGGGAAGTCACTATCAGCAGGACCTTAACCTTGCTCGCCTTTTCGAGGATGTGTCGGTTTATGTGCAAGAGGTGATCAGTCCGAACCAGGTCGAGATGCTCGCCAACGAAGCCTGCCGGCACGCATTGACCCACCGGGGCGTAGCGACTGTCGTACTGCCGATCGACTATCAGTTGACCACGCCGAACCACAAATACTCCGAGCATAAGGCCGGAGAATACACAACCAACACCTACACTAAGTCAATAGTCATCCCGCAGGACGATGAGCTGCAGAAGGCTGCGGCGGTTCTTAACGGCGCGAAGAAGCCGGCGCTGCTGGTCGGAGCCGGTGCGCTGGAAGCAAGTGACGAAGTGATTGCGATCTCGGAGAGACTGAATGCGCCGATCGTGAAGTCTCTGCTCGGAAAAGCAGTGGTCGGGGACGACCACCCGAACACGACAGGCGGCCTTGGCCTACTGGGAACGACACCATCGGAAGATGTGATGGAGACCTGCGATGTCCTGTTGATGGTGGGGACTTCTTATCCTTATCAAGAGTTTCTCCCGAAGCCTGCGCACTGCAAAGGCGTCCAGATTGACGACAAATCAGATCGAATCGGCCTGCGCTTCCCGGTCGAGGTTGGACTGGTAGGGAACGCGAAAGAAACACTTGCGGCCCTCCTTCCCTACGTACATCAGAACGAAGACGATACATTGTTGACAAAGGCGCGAGCAGGCATGGAGAAGTGGTGGAAGCTCATGAAGGAGCGCTCGGAAAAGGACGATGTCCCGATCAAGCCGGAGCGAGCAGCATGGGAGCTGAACGGCTTTGTTCAACCGGGCGCCATCATCTCCGGCGACTCTGGGACCAATACAACCTGGATCGCTCAACAGTACAAGCTCCTGCAGGGCCAGAAGTTCAGCTGCTCCGGCACACTAGCAACGATGGCGCCGGGTCTGCCTTATGCCATCGCTGCGAAAGTTGCCTTCCCGGAAAAGCAGTCAGTCGCCTTTGTCGGCGACGGCGGCTTTACGATGCTTATGGGCGAATTTGCGACAGCAGTCAAGTACAACCTGGATATCAAGGTGATCATTGTGCACAACAATGTCCTCGGCCAGATCAAATGGGAGCAGATCGTCTTTCTGGGCAATCCGGAGTATTTGTGCGACCTGCAAAACATCGACTTTGCGAAATTCGCCGAAGCCTGCGGCGGTGTCGGTATCACGGTGAAGGAACCTGGCGATATCAAGCTCGCCTACGAGACTGCATTCTCCAACGGCCGGCCGACAGTGATCGACATTCATGTCGATGCTAATGAGCCGCCGATGCCCGGAAAAATCACCGCAAACCAGGCAGTCCACTTCGCCGAAGCGCTGGCGAAGGGCACCCCGGACCGCGGTCAAATCGCCATGACAATCTTCCGCGACAAAGTAGCCGAGCTGGATTGAAATAGAGGATTGAGACAGGTTAAACAGGAAGGTCGGTTTGGCGTTCCTTCGTCTGAGTTTGCTCGAGTGAGATTCGCTGCAGCGAGGAATCTAAGTCGGTTGCCAGTATATGCTCTGCATGGCGTCTCAAGAATGCCTGTTCCGCTTCAGCCATTTTCAAATAGTCGTTCGGTGTGCCGACGACAAAGCCTATCGATTCTAAAATGTATCGTTTTGCGAATTCCATAAGCGCTCACGCAAGGTAACTATTGTTGGTCTTTACGACTCTTTGAGCAAAATCATTAGCAGGGTCTCCCCTTCAATTTTTTTTGCAAAATACAGTTCTCCCCTCGGGCTTATTTCACCTTCTTTTTTCCCGCCAAAGAGCCTGTAATTCACCGGATATAACATATATTTAATGCTCAGTGGAACAGGCACGAGTATAGTATGTACTTATGTCCGATTTCGTGGACAACATAATGCTCTGGGCTTTTCCTCCGCGACACGCACGGGCTGGCTGCAGTTGATCGATGTTTCCAAATACACTTGGTCAGCGGTCGGCGGATTGTTAGTCGGATGCTTGGCAGCAGTTGCCTGCTCACCAGTCTACTGTCAAATCAGCGCGAGCGGAAACCTGACGCTGAAGGATATCATCAGCCAGACGCTAATGTCGAACCCAGCCTCTCTTGCTTCCGGAGAACAACTCAGACAGGCGGAGTCGGCAGTGCGCGCCGCCCAGGCGCAGCAGCATTTTCAGCTGTCCTTCAACAGCGCCGCCGGTGTTTCGAACGCCGATGTCATACAGCCGCCCCCGAGCCGTGAAACATTTGGAGCGATACAGAACACGCTGACAATCCCTTTGCTGATCGGTCCGAAAGCGGCTGACAACGTGAATGAGGCCACAGGGTCGCTTTCCGCCGCTCAGGCTTCATATCGATCATCCGAACTCGCTCTTGCTGGAAAAGCCGCTTCAGCCTATTTCGATTTGCTGAAAAAGCGCGATTTAGCGTCTGTCACACAGGAGAATCTCGATACTGCGAACCAGGAACTCAAGGACGCGCAACAGCGAAATAATGCCGGCGATATTCCGGAACTCGATGTTTTGCAGGCGCAGGTTCCGGTTTCAAGCGATCAAGCAACTTTTCTTCAGGCTCAGGCTGATGCAGAGGTTGCCCAGGAAACGCTGAACGACCTCTTAGGCCGCCCACTCGACGCGCCGCTAGCTGTAGTCGATGAGACGGGCGCCCAACAGTCGCCGAATTATTCGATTGAAGATGCGCGGACAAGGGCTTTAGCGGCATCGGCCGATGTTTCGGCGGCAGTCGCTCAAGTAAGTTCAGATGAAGCCGCGCTCGACGCGGCGAAAAGATTTGCCGATCCGGCTGTTTCCCTTCAGGCGATCGACCTGAGAAGCCGTGACGTAACGTCGTTTTCCAGAGAAGACACGCTGCAGGCATCGGTCACACTGCCGATCGATGACGGCGGGCTTGGGAAAGCAACGGTGGATTCAGCAGCGGAAGCTCTAGAGCAGGCTCGCCGAGAGGTCGAGATGGCTCGGCGAGCAACTTTAACCTCTGTCAGCTCCGCGTACATTACGGTGCAGAGCAGTCTCGCGGAAGTCGCGGCGACAGCGGAAGCACAGGAAATCGCGCAAAAGACATACGACAAAACTCGACTTGGATACGAAAACGGATTATATCCACTTGTCGATGCCATTACTGCCGAGAACGCACTTGCTCAGGCGCGAAGCGCCGCAGTGGAATCGCTTTACGATGCCGCATCCGCACGGTACATTCTCGATTCGACAGTAAATGGATATCCGCTGGATCTTGCATGGAACAAATAGAAGCCGGATGTAAACGAATAAGAAACGCCGGTTGCGCGGCGGCCTGCCTTGTCCTCCCGATGCTGGGAGGCTGCTCCGGCAAGCCGTCGGTGACAGAAAAGCAAACTCCACTCCCAATCGTCGATGTCGCCCTTTTGTCGCGAACATCGATGCCTCAGGCAGTCGATGCCGCGGGCACGCTTGGCCCGATGCCTAACAAAGAAGTGACTCTGACTTCACAGGTGAGCGGGACTCTTCAAGTACTCGATGCGGCCTATGGTCAGTCCGTTCGTCAAGGTCAGGTTATAGCCGAGATTGCAACCCCGACCGCTGCCGGTCAGGTTTTATCGGCGCAGGCTACACTTGGCCAGAGCGAGACAGCGGTTCAGCAAGCGCAGGCGAACGCGCTGCAGCAGGAAGTACAGAGCCGGGTCGCGGTACTGGAAGCTTCGGCCAATGTACGCGGAGCGCAAGCAACTCTGGCCGGCGACCATGCGACATTAATTGCGAACCAGGCGGCAGTGGCCAATGCCGAGCAGAACTATGCACGCTCGCAGACACTCTTCGCTGAGGGTCTCATTGCGCAGAAGGATCTTGACGCGGCCAAGCTAGTCGTGTTGACGGCAAAGTCGCAGGTCAATGTGCAGCAGCAACAGATCGCAAGTCAGGAGCAGACAGTCGAGAGCCTGCAGCAGGAGTTGGAGGCTGCTAAAGCCGGAACGCTGATGGAGGTTGTCAAAAAGAAAGACATTCTGGCGGCGGAGCAACAGGAGGCGAATTCACAAGCGGCGCTGGAAATGGCCAGGGCGCAAGCGGCGCTGTCGACGATCCGTTCGCCAATTTCCGGGCAAGTCACCGAAGTCGGCGCAGCAGCCGGTGAAGCAGTCGATACAACCACTAAGATTGCGGTCATCGCCGATTTTAAGCAAATGCAGCTATCGATCGCAATCCCTGAAGCACAACTACAGCAAATTCGCGCCGGCATGACCATTCGGTTCACGACCGACGCGGCGCCGGGCAAGGTTTTTTCGGCGAATCTTCAAACGGTGTCGTCACAGATAGATCAGACAACCGGTACAGCAACAGCCCTCGCAGTCGTCAATAACAACAGCGGGCTGCTCAAAGACAATATGACCGTCACTGCGCAAATCGCTGCGCGGCCAAAACAAAATGTCTTTACAGTACCGGATACGGCGATTGTCAACGATGCCGACACCGGCGACAAGACCGTGGGGATTGTCGACGGTAGTTCAGTACTGCATTTCGTCCCGATAACCATCGAACAAGACAGTGGAGGAACGGCGGTTGTCGCCGGCGCGCTAAGCGCTGGAGAGAGAATCGCGGTCTCGGGCCAGTACGGGCTCTCCGACGGCACGCCTATTACTGTCCAAGAGCCGCAGCAGCCTGCGGCAGCGTCCAATGGATCTTAACAATTTTGTCCAGCACAGTCGCAAAGCGATTCTGCTGATTTCAATCGGCCTTTGTGCGGCAGGTTTGGCCTGGTTTCACCAGCTCCCGGTAGCAATTTTCCCTGACATCAGCGCCCCGCGAATCATCGTCACCTGCGACGACGGCGACAGCCCGATTTCTGCTGTACTAACCAATGTCACACTGCCGCTGGAAAATTCGCTGTCTTCAATTCCGGGAATAAGCAAACTCGGTTCGCTGACAGTCCGCGGAAGCGATGAACTGGATGTGAACTTCAATTGGGGCACGGATATGCCTTCGACCCTGCAGTTGGTCGACGCCAAAATCGCCGAATTGCTGCCGTCGCTACCGCCCGGGGCGACGGTCCAGGCGGAACGATTGAACCCTTCGGTATTCCCGATTATGGGTTACAGTCTCTATTCTCCGTCCGTTTCTCCAGAAGAACTTCGGCGCCTCGCCCTTTATACATTGCGACCCAAACTACTGCAAGTTCCTGGGATTGCCCAGATCATGGTGATGGGTGGCGACACTCCTGAATATCTCGTCCAAGCAACACCGTCGTCACTGATAGCCCGCGGTGTATCGATCTCGGATGTGGAAACGGCGCTTTCCAAATCGAATGAAGTTTCGGAAGTCGGCTATTACGACCAGGCCTATCAGCGGCACGACATTTTCGTTAACGGCTTGTTTAAATCGGCCTCGGATATTGCCGCAGTCACGGTGTCTGTCAAAGACGGGGTACCAGTGACTGTCGGTCAGGTCGCCGACGTTACTCGTTCCATTGAAACCCATACGATTGAGACCAGCGGAAACGGTCATCCGGCGGTGCTGCTGGACATCGTCAAACAACCGACTGGCAATACAATCCAGATCGTCGATGCCGTAAAAGCAGCCCTAAATTCGCAGCGCAGCGTCATCCCGGCATCGGTGACGCTATCCAATTACTATGATCAGTCACAGATAGTTCGTCAGTCTCAATCCAGCGTCATTGAGGCCATCATAATCGGCGGCGTTTTGGCTCTGCTGGTTCTCATGCTTTTTCTAGGAAACCTGCGTGCAGCAGCCGTCGTAGTGATAATTCTACCGCTCACGATCGTGATCACCTTCGCTGTAATGCACCTGCTCGGTCAGACGCTCAATATCATGACGTTGGGAGCGCTCGCGATTGCCCTTGGACTGGTAATCGACGACGGTATCGTCGTAGTAGAGACGATGTTTCACGAACTGGAAGATGGGCTCACGAGAAAGGATGCGGTTTCAGCAGGACTGAAAGCCATTACGCCGGCAATGATCGGGTCGTCGGTTACCACGATGGCTGCATTTCTACCGCTCACTTTTTTGTTGGATCTTACTGGCCAGTTTTTTGGACCGCTCGCCATTGTCATGATGACTGCGCTTGCAATCTCTTTGCTGCTGGTACTGCTGCTGGGACCTTTACTCGCGGATTTTCTCCTTCCGTTGAAAGCGAATACTGAAAAATCCGGGCATGTTTTGCTGAATTACTTTCCCACGAAACTCACGGTGCTGGCCGTCTTCTACGCGAAAATTTTACGCTGGTCCCTTGGCCGAAAGCCCATCGTCCTGGCGTTCCTGATTCCGATTGCCGCTCTCTCTCTTTTCGCTGCGTTCAATTTAAAAACAGGATTCTTCCCTGAGTTCGATGAGGGTGGATTCATTCTCGATTATCAGCTTCCCGACGGGACTTCATTGGCGGAGACTAGCCGAATAGCGCGGGATATAGAAGTTATTCTCGGGCAGACCCCGGAAATCGCCGCCTGGTCTCGTCGAACCGGGGCTCAGCTCGGGTTTGATATTACGACCCAAAATACCGGCGATATGTCGGTGCGACTGACGGACGATCGATCGCGAAACATTGACCAGGTTATGGACGATGTCCGAAATAAGGTGAACAGCCAGTTTCCGCAGGCTCAGGCCGGTTTCCACCAGATTCTGCAGGATAATATCGGAGATATCGCCGGATCACCCAGTCCGGTCGAAATCAAAATCTTCGGCCCTGACCATGGTGAGCTTGAGTTGCTGGCGAAACAAGTTGACGGATTAATCACCGCGGTCCCGGGGGTGGTCGACGATTTTGACGGCATAATCCATTCCGACCCACAGACAGTGGTTGCCGTGAATTCTTTAGCTGCGCAGCGTCTCGGTTTCACTACCGACGATGTAGCGGCCGCAGCCACAGCAGCTCTGCAAGGCAACGAGGCGACTCATGTTCAGGAGGGCGACCAGCCGGTTGGAGTTCGTGTAGTGATTGGCCACTCGATTTCGAATTTCGACAGCAGCGCCTTGTCCGATCTTCCAATCGCTTCGCCGACGACCGGGCAGACAGTAAAACTATCGCAGGTCGCATCGATTACCGATGAGCCTGGATTGTCGCAAATCACCCGTGAAAATCAACGACAGATGATCGCCGTTACCGCCGATTTGTCGAACAGAGATCTCGGAAGCGCGACCAGAGAAATCCAGCGTAAGATTGCTTCAGGCTTAACATTGCCGGCTGGATACTCCATTGAATACGGAGGAGAGTTCGCCAGTCAACAGCAGTCTTTCGCGGAGCTTGGGAATACGCTGATCGCTGCGGCACTGCTGGTGTTTATACTTTTGGTATTCCAGTTCAGGTCATTCCGGCAGGCGTTAGCGGTGATTATTGCCGCTCTTTGCTCGCTTTCGGGAGTGCTCTTCGCACTGTATTTGACTGGAACGCCCCTCAATATTTCAAGCTTCACTGGTGCAATTATGATTGTCGGAATCATCACTGAAAATGGAATTGTCCTGTTTGATTTCTTCAATCATCTACGAGCTGGCTCGCCTGATGAAGCACTGGAAACGCTCATGACCAAAGCAGGAGCGCAGAGACTGAGACCTATCTTAATGACGACAGTAGGGGCAGTCCTGGCGCTGCTGCCGTTGGCGATAGGATTCGGCGCCGGCGCAGCGCTGCAAAAGCCGTTGGCGATCGCTGTAATCGGCGGCCTTTGCGTATCGATCGTCTTTACATTGATTTTTGCTCCGGTCATGTATCTCACAATGGAACGAAGAAAGAATTAGACGATCCGGTATAAAAATCGAACCAACGAGATTTTTAACCAAATCTTAAATAATCGAAGTACACAATGAATAGACGTCATCGCAACGATTTTCGATTCAGGCGTATGACCGCTCAATATTTTGTCTTAAGGAACAATTAATGGTAAAGAAGTTCGCGCTAGCCGCATCGCTGGCTTTCACTCTCTCCCCGTTCTCCGCGCATGCGCAAACGTCAGCAATATTGACACCAAATCCTCCGGTTGCGGTCCCTGGAACCGACGGCGGATTCGACTATATGACCGCCGATCCATCGAATGGATTTATATTCGCATCGCATCCAGGAGCGAAGGAATTGGTGGTGCTCAATACCAAAGACAACACAGCTCAGCAGATCGATCTGCAGACCACAGTCAACGGCGTGGCGGTCGACGCTGTCGACGATAAGTTTTTCACCGCCGGCGGCGGCGGAAAGTTGTTCGATCTCAATCGTGAGACGCTTAAGCAGCAGGGAGAAACCGATCTTCCAGGTCCGGGTGACGGTATTCTTTTCGTCCCCGATAACGACACACTTTATATCGATAACGATGACGGCACGAAGATTTGGGCTGTGAACGGAAAGTCCGACCAGATAACCTCGACCATCACTATCGACGGCGCTCCCGAATATATGGCGTACGATACTGCGACGAAACGGCTCTTTCAGAATATCAAGGCAAAAGACGAGATCCAGGTGATCGACACGACATCGAATACAGTCACTGCATCCTGGCCAACCACTCCAGCTACAAAGCCTCATGGACTGGTCTTCGACCCGGTCAGCAATCGGCTCTATTCAGCAGGCAGGCCAAACATCTTAGCTGTAATCGATGCTGCCAGCGGCAAGATCGTACAGACATTACCGTTGGCTTCGAATACCGACCAGATTGCGTTTGACTCAAAGCTCCGCCGAATCTATGCGCCTGGCGGCGGGTTTATAACGGTAATCGGAGTCGGTAATGACGGTACTGCGGCAGTGCTTGGACAGGTGACTGTGCCAGCTAAGGATCACACTCTGGCTGTGGACCCGAATACTGGTAATGTCTGGATTTCGTATACCGACGGGACAACAAGCTATCTTCAATCGTTCGTACCTTCAGCGAATTAAGCAACTTACTATTCGACCCTGGAGTTTACTTCAGGGTCCGAATGTACAGTACGAGCTCGTGAATATGCTGAGCATTGTAGATCTGCCCGAACGGCGGCATTCGTCCACTGCCCATTCGGATGGTGTCGGCGATATCGGAGTCAGACATATCTTCATCCCGTAGTGACGGCGCATCCCCTTCGCCGTCACCATCGGAGCCGTGGCAACCAGAGCAGGAGCTTGCAAAATAGTTCTGGCCGGTGATAATCTCCTTGGCCAGCTGCGCCTGAGTTGGCGCAACAACGGATTTCACCGTTGGTGCACCAGCGGTTGTTCCAGCAACCAGATTGGAAATACCGATTGTCGCGCCCACAACAAATAAGCCGGCAAATGCGGCGGGGCCTAAAGCTTTGAGTTCGATTGACATCTTCTTAGCGCAGTTCGCCCCCCCAATATCCCGCGGCGCCCATCAAGCCGGCTGCGACAAATGCGGCAACAATGTAAAGGCCAAATCCGAGGCGGGATGCCTTATCCTGCACGATGATTCTCCAGACGGCCAGGGCGATCAACATTCCAAATGCCGGCCAAACGAACTCATGGTGGAGAAGAAGCTTTCCAGTGCCCATGGTTTGCCAGTTTGTCAGCAGCACTCCAGAGGCGACCGCAGCGAGGCTCCCAAGGGCGCCCAAAATAAGCGCGTAGTAGCTCGCGGCGTGCAAATCGCGGCTGAACTTGTCAGATCGAAGCATGTAACCTGCGATATCGAAAAAGAGCGAAGCAATCAGGAGAGCGATCGGAAAGTGTGTACTTCCTCCGTGGACGACGTACCAAAATTGATGGATGTTCATTCGTTAATTCGCAGCCGAAGCTTAGTTTCCCTTCCTAGCGACCTAACACGGCGGGCAAGATATTTACCATGTTAGTCCAGATCGCCGCCGCTGTAATCGCCTTCGGAATCTGCACTATCGAGATACTCTTCGAAATCATCCCCAAGGTCTTCACCCATTTCCTTGCCCATTTCCTTCGCCCACTTGCGCGCGGCTTGAGGATCGTCCAGGTCGCCGATGGCGTTCGGGTCTGAGAGGGCGTCGAGTGCTTCGTCTTCCGACCGCAGTCTTGCAAAACGGTTCACGGTACGACGCTGCGCCTGAGTTGCGCCGCATCGATCGCATGTCGGCGGCGTTGGATCGGCGACAACGCCGACAAGCCAGGAAAACCTCTTGCTGCAACTATCACAGGTGTATTCGTAAAGTGGCATAGCGAATTTATACCTGAAACACCTGACGCCATGGTCCATGTGAGCTTTCGGGGCCGTAATTACCATTTTTTGGTACTTGCCGCGGAACAGTCGCTTACTGTAGAATTATGAGCGGTGATCGATGCAGCTTAATTGCTGACCACTCGCCGCACAGCGTCGTACGGTCGTGTTCCAGGCCATTTAAATCTATATTAAAGGTGCGCAGACCGATTTCATAGATCCTTTGGCCTGACGACCGGGCGCAATTCTTCCAGGTGCTGATTCAAATACCGCAAAAGAACAGTTCGCTTCTCCGGACCTCTCACATCCATCGGCTCCGCAGGCAGCAAAGCGACTCCGCATTCCTCAGCCCGAGAGTAGATCATCCGCCATCGTTTGTGTACTGTTGAAATTGAAATCTTCAACGATCTGGCTATTTCAGCGTCGCTTTCGCCGAAAATGGCTCTTTGGAGCAGCTGTTGTTCCTGTGTGGTGTAGTATATTTTCGGGGTTCGGTGAAGAAAGAACGGAGTAGATGCACCGTAAGGCCGCTGTAAGATTTCGCCTGTGGTAAGCTCCATTAAGAAGGGATCATTGCCGGGCGGCGGGGGCGGAAAGCCGTGCTCGAAATGATCGGCGTAGTCGGTTCGGCAGCGGTATCCGAAACTCTGGAGCCGCTCCCGGTCGACTTCTCCGTACACCTCAACCTGAAGTCGGTTCAACCGGTAACCGACAGTCAACGCAGCAAATACTTCGTAGAGCTTGGGCCCGATTTCAAAATCTTCCACGGTCAGTTCCGGCTGAGCGTTTATCCAGCCGCGGTGGATGACGCCGATGTTCAGACCGGTCGTCGAGTTCGCTTGTTTGATTTGCTGGGCGTTAAGTATTGGAAGCGGTCCGTTTCCTTTGAGCCAGCGTTCGAAAATCTGCCGCGCTAAATATGGAGACAGCGACTCGCCCATTTCATCGGCGAATTCATCTGTAGTAAATACGCTCATTCCGAATCCGACTACTCTCGATTCCCGTTCGTTCAGATGGTCAATGACGACGGCGGAAACGGCCATTGAGTTGGCGATGAGGAACTTCCAGAACTCAACCAGGTCAGGGTATTCGTCAGGTTTGAATGCGAAATGATTTCGTGTCAGTGTAACGCAATGTTCGAGGTCTTCCAGTTCCGTAATCCGATAGGACAGATTCACTCAGGCCGTTCCTTCTAGCTTTTGGCAACTATAAGATACCGCGCATTTGTTACCGTTGCGCAATAATATTCGCGATTCAGCTGCACAGAAATGGATCCACGCGATTATGAGTATCGAGTATACGCAAGAAGCCGAAATCAATGCACAAGAACTTGCGAAGCTGTTTGACCGGTCAGGGATACGTCGGCCCACCGACGATCTCGATCGTCTGCGCCGTATGATCGACGGCTCAGACCTAATAGTCACCGCCTGGGACGGCAACAAGCTGGTCGGTGTCGCACGATCGTTGACCGACTTTAGCTACTGCTGTTATCTTTCCGATCTTGCAGTCGATTACGATTACCAAAAGATGGGAATTGGAACGGAACTGATCAGTCGGGTCCAACAGGCAGTTGGGGACGAGTGTACGGTGCTGCTGGTGTCAGCGCCAAAGGCCGTCGACTTCTACGAGAAAATCGGACTTGAACCGATCACAACCGGCTGGATGATCAAGCGGAAGCGCTGATCGCCGGTATAATGCACCATGGCTCATATCCCGCAGGTCGGTCGAAACACGCCGAAGATGCGGCTCCTCCTCGCGACAATTTACTTCCTCCTGGTGATCGGCGGGATCAGCACGGTTTATCCATTTCTCGTCATGCTCGGCTCATCTGTAACTTCGGATTACGACTCCGACGAATATCCCGTAGTGCCGCGCTACCTCGTTTCTACCAGCCGGCTCTATGGAAAATTCGTCGACGATAAGTACAACGGCGATATTCAAACCATCGATGCACTTTACAGTCGTCCTTACGCAAAACCGGAGGATGTCAAACCCCCGCGTGCGATCGATATGAACGCGGTCGAACGCTGGAATGAGTTTGTCGCACAATTGCCACAAGAATATANNGCTCCGCATCCGTTTTCACAATGATATCCGTCCGCTAGACAGGTCGTACCTGGAAGAAGATACGAACTTCCTGAGCGTCTTTCCGCCGTTCGAGCGGCCAACGATGCGCCTGTTTGTCCCGGGAACGTCGTCAAAGGAACTTGACTGGGCAGCCTACAAAGCGAGTCTGCCGTCGGTCGACCTCGTTCCTGTGCTCTACGATTCCATCTACTACGGCTACTTGCGCGACGAGATCTATAACAACGACATATCTGCACTGAACAGAGCTTGGAGCACCAATTACACCAACTTCTCTCAGATTCAGCTGCAGGCGCGTGAGCCCACACAGCCAGCAGAGGCAAACGACTGGTCGACTTTTGTCCGCACTCGACTGCCTTTACGTTTTGTGGTACAAAATGCACCGCCGGGAGATTCGTTGAATTCGCTGGCAGCAAAGAACCAACTGCCAACTGGAATCGCGCTGACCCAGTTATCTGACCGTATTCGAAGCGCCGACCCGAAAACCCTTACAGTCGTCACCGCGGACACAATCTGGCGTGACCAAAACGGTGCGAGTGCGGCGATTCCGGCTGACCAGGCAGATTGGGTGTATACGGAGCATCATGCATCTGCCATACGGCGGAGCTTTCTTAGCCGAAACTACTTGTTTACGCTGGACTATCTGCTTCTACACGGCAGCGGCTTTTGGAACACGGTCATTTATTGCGGTGCCGCAGTACTGACGGCGTTGATCGTCAACCCGCTGTGCGCCTACGCGCTTTCGAGGTTCAAACTGCCGTTTGGACAGTCAGTGCTTCTATTCCTACTCGCGACCATGGCATTCCCCGGCGAAGTCTCGATGATACCGAACTTCTTGCTGCTCAAGCAGTTCAATTTACTCAACACTTTCTGGGCTTTGATTCTCCCCGGCGCGGCATCAGGTTATTCGATTTTCCTGCTCAAAGGGTTCTTCGACAGTTTACCGAGGGAGCTTTATGAAGCGGGGATGATCGACGGCGCGGGAGAACTTACTTTATTCAGCCGGGTTACGCTTCCGCTCAGCAAGCCGATCTTTGCAGTCATCGCTCTTGGAGCATTTGCTGGAGCCTACGGCAATTTTCTCTTTGCCATGGTGCTCTGTCAGGCGCAGAGCCATTGGACAATCATGGTCTGGGTGTACGAGTTCCAGGCTCTAGGAGCGCCGCAGTATGTGATGATGGCCGCGCTGGTAATCGCATCGCTTCCGATGCTGATCGTCTTTCTTTTCGCACAACGAACGATCATGCGCGGCGTCATTCTCCCAAGCTTCAAGTAGCGCCTGATCTACGAGAGCTTCGATACGGCATCGAACTGCGGCTTTAGGGCCGGGTAGAGGCTGCGGAATATCGGATAGTACTTGTTGTACTCACTAACGTTTTCCGGCTTGGGCTCGGTAGAACCGGTCACATGGACGGCCGCGGCGCAGGCATCGGCGACAGTCGCAAACTTCCCTACACCTACTGCGGCAAGAAGTGCGGCTCCGAGCGCCGGGCCTTCGTCGACGCTGAGGGTGACATGCTCATAGCCGGTAATATCGGCATTTATCTGGCTCCAGAGCGGGCTTTTCGCGCCGCCGCCGGATGCACGCACCTGCCTTATCTCTACCCCCAGGTCATGAAATATCTCGAATTGGTCGCGCAAACCGTAGCTGACTCCTTCCAGAGTCGAGCGGACAAAGTGTTCTGCGGTATGGCGAAGCGTGAGTCCGAAATAGGCTCCGCGCGCATAAGGGTCGGGGTGCGGCGTCCGCTCTCCCGCCAGATACGGTAGGAAGATGAGGCCCTCGCTGCCGGACGGAACCGATGCGGCTCCTTTGGTCAGGTCTGAATATTCGACTCCCGGAAAGAGCGTATCTCGCAGCCATCGGAGGCTCCCGCCGGCTGATAGCTGCACTCCCATGACGTGCCATTTTCCGGGAACGGCATGACAGAAGGTGTGAATTCGCAGCTTCGGGTCGGTCGCCGGTTGATCTGAAAAGGCGAAGACGACGCCGCTTGTCCCGATGGTGGACGATACAATTCCAGTTTCGACGACTCCGCAGCCAACCGCGCCGGCCGCCTGGTCTCCGCCTCCGCCCACGACGGGGGTTCCCGGCTGGAGAAGAGTCGATGCAGCGCCTTCGGCAGAGACATGGCTGGAGACAACCGTACTTTCAAAGCATTCGGGCATCCACGAGACCGGGATATCGGCGGCGGCCAGGACTTCCTTCGACCAGGTTCGGTTCGCGACATCGAACAGGGCGGTTCCGCTGGCATCGCTCACTTCGGTAGCGAATGTTCCAGTAAGCTTGAACCGAATGTAGTCCTTGGGCAACAGTACTTTTGCCACTTTAGCGTAGACGTCGGGCTCGTTATCTCGCAGCCAGACGATCTTCGGTGATGTGAAGCCGGTCAACACGGGGTTTCCGATATATTTGACCAGATTTTCCTGCCCGATGGCCGAGGTCAGCCAATCGCACTGCGCCGATGTCCGCTGGTCGCACCACAAGATCGCCGGGCGTAAAACGTTGTTTTGATCGTCGACGAAGACGGAGCCGTGCATCTGGCCGGATAGGCCGATGCCCGCGATATCGCCGGATGCGACTCCGGTTCTTTGGATGAGCGCCCGGATTCCCGCAGTGACCGCATCCCACCAGAGTTTAGGGTGCTGCTCAGCCCAGAGCGGCTGCGGAGTGGAAAGCGGATATTCGATAGTTTCGGATGCAAATTTCCCGCCGTTTTCGTCAATGAGGAGCAGCTTCGCCCCGCTGGTCCCTATATCGATGCCAAGAAAGTAGTTCATATCACGTCGTTCGGCGGACGCCGATCAATCCCCTTCCCGATTAGCAATATGCTATGCTAAATTATCAGAAGGATTGTGTACTAATGTCTCGATTAACGTCAACAAACAATTCGGAGACGCTCGACGCTCGGTTCCCGGATGTCGGCGACCACGCGCCAGATGCTTCTTTGACTGATTCGACGGGAGCGAAAGTTACCCTTTCTTCGTTTTGGAGCAAGGGGCGAATAGTCATCGTTTTCCTTCGTCATTTCGGCTGCCCGTTTTGCCGTGAGCAGGTGGTTAAGCTGCGAGATGATTTTGCCCTCGCGCAGTCTTCTGGACTTGATATCGTCTGCATTGGACAAGGTTCTTACAAAACCGGTAAAGGCTTCTCAATCTACTTCAACCTGCCGTTTCCTGTACTTGTCACCGAAGACGACAACAGTGTCTACAAGCGATATGGTTTGTTACAAGGTACGCCTAAACAGCTATTCGGCATCGACGTTATACTTCGCGGGCTCTCAGCGCTCAGACACGGGATGGGCGCTGTGGAAGGCGATGCAACTCAGATGCCCGGGATTTTCGTCGTCGATACGANNGAACTGTTCTACTTGCGAGGAGAGCTGCGAGCCAGGCGGATAATCTGTCCGTTCAGCAAATACTGAACGCGATCAAGTGAGCAGCTGATATGCATTCCTCTCCCGATTGCGCCTTCAACCTGATCATCCTACCGGGTTATTTGCTCTTGGAAGTAGGTCCCGCGAGAACTCGGTATAATAATAAGTACCAATGGAAATAGGAGAGCGCAAACAGAAGATCCTTCAGGCGGTAGTTTGGAGCTATGTCGAAACGGCCGAACCGGTCGGATCGAACGATCTTGCCTCGAAGTATTCTGCGTGGGGAGTCAAAGCCGCTACCATACGCAATGAACTGGCCGATCTCTCAGAGCAAGGCTACTTACGTCAGCCGCACACATCGGCCGGGCGTGTTCCATCCGATCGCGGTTACCGTTTTTATGTCGACAACCTGCTGGTAGAGCAGCCTGTCGAACCCGAAGAAGCATCTAAAAGCCGGTCGGAGCTGTCCGCTGACCGTGCCGAGACGCTCGACCGAATTTTGCGTCAGACTTGTTCGTTGCTGACGCAAATGACGCGTTACACGGCGATTGCTACGCCCCCGCGGCCGGCGGATACACTGCTGCGCCAGGTTTTCGCGGCTCCAGCGGGATCGGATACTCTCCTTGTTGTCGGGCTTTTATCGACCAGCGAAACCGAGAACCGGTTAATCGCAGGCGATGCTGCCCGCATGGCTGTCGGAGATCCTTCGGCATTAGTGGAAGCGACCAATGCATTAAACAAATCCTGGTCTGGCAAGAGCTTGGATTGGCTGGCGCTCGCTAAAGACGAGCAGATGCAGCCGCCTGTCGATTTACCTTCCGGTGTGGCCCGGACGCTTTACCGGATACTTGCAGAGACGATCCAGTTAGTGGCGAAAGCTGCTACAACCGGCGACCTCACGGTCGTCGAAGGCACCTTCGAAATTTTGCGCCAGCTCGAGTTTCAAGATAT
>PLAD01000170.1 GCA_003134215.1 Armatimonadota bacterium | reverse complement strand
CGCTATGCGTATTTCTTCATTGGTAATCAGCTGGGAGCCCATAGCCTACTTATTGGTCTTTAAACGCGCACACCGCAGTAGGACAAGGAAAAATAGGGGAAATCCCGTAGACCTCGATCACCATTTCGAGCACAGTCCTTTCCGCAATATTCGCGATTCGCTTTTCCTGCGATAATCTTTCCATTTCTCATTTATGATTTTTTTTTCGTGACACACATAACATTCTCGTTTCAAGATAATTGCGCTGTCCATGAAGACGGCACTTCTACGGGTTTTCCCGTATATAGATCACCCCAGTCCTGCCAATAATGAACCGCAAGCTCGTTAAACGGAAGGTGTATCGCAATATGATTTCTCGAATCCAGTACCGTCGCAAAGGCGCTGACGGCGTTATCACATTGAAGGATTCAGTTGGGATCGCGAACGCATTTCAGTTAAAGGAAGTGCTGATCCAGGCCTTCTCTGACGAGAAAGCGACAACTGTCCGCATCAACGTCGATGCGGACGGTCGTTTGGACACCGCAATTATTCAGTTGATGATCTGTTTCAAACGAGACCTGAATCAAAAGGGACGAACTTTCCAGATAGTTTCACCACCACAGTCCACAATTCTCAATTCAGCGAGATTGGGCGGTCTTCTTTGAACCTTTTTATATGGTCAAAACATCTCAAGCAGACATCGGATCCGATACATGAGGCAATCGAGTTGCGTCAGCAATTAGCTGATGCGAAGGCGACTGTTGCCCGGCAAGAAGAGGAAATAGCCGAACTTACAGAGGAACGGGCAAAGTGGGAAGACTTAGCCAAAAGCGTCACCGAACACTATAAGAATAGCTCGTCGGCGGCGACAGCCGCAATGGAAAGTTCGGCGAACGAGAAACAGCAGTTGCAGCTCCATGTAGCTTCTGTCGCAGACTCGCTCGTGGGCCAGATCGTTACGGCGCTTTCCGAAGCTGAGTCAGCTGTGTCGAACGCCATTGAGACTTTCTCGAAAATCGCTTGCGATGCCGAGGAGACTGCGCAGAGCGCAATGGACGTTTTAGGGACTGGCACTGCATCGAATGTCGACGGCATAGCGGACGAGGCCGCGACCGTTATGGGACGGTTCATTGAGGGAATGCTGCTTACTACACGTCAGGTCGGCATGTCAGCGAAGCAGATCGAAATTCTGGTCTCCGTTTCACAAAAGATGGCTAAACTTCTTGACGATGTCGACGGCATTGCACGGCAAACCACGCTGCTATCGCTCAATGCAACCATCGAAGCAGCGCACGCGGGGTCGGCGGGCAGTGGATTTTCCGTTGTTGCCGGAGAGGTGCGAAAACTGGCCGACCGTTCTCGCCAGACGGCAGACCGCCTTCGGAAACTGACGGACGAAGTGACAACACACAGCCATGCTGTTTGTCGCGACCTGGGCCTCGCTGCAGAGAACTGTTTGGAGGAGAGCTGTCAGGCTCAGGTGATGGTCAACCGCATGCTCGATTCTGTGACTCACGCCAATAGCGAGCGGCAAGCCGCAGTCGAAATCCTGGGCCGTAAAAGTGAGGCGATCAGCAAAGACATCTACAGCATCATGGTGGCGTTCCAATTCCACGACCTATTGCGGCAGCGCCTCGAGCATGTGGCCGACCCGCTTTGTACATTGCGAGACACGTTAAACGGACAACGCGAATACACGGCAAGCCTTGACTACGCCGTTGGACAAAATAGCTTCAGCGCATGTGCGGTTGGAACTACACCGGAACTCGAAGTCGTGAACTATTCAGCCGACCAAGACGATAACTTTATTCTGTTTTAATCTAATTCTAAGACCGAATTACATCTAATTTTCAATTTTTTATCACAGCAAAAATAACAGGTGAGTGTTCAGCATCCGGCATGGAACGATGAGCCCAGTCGGCAGGAGAATTTCGTGGCAAAAACAGCACTGGTAGTGGACGATTCAACATCGATGAGACAAATGGTCAGCATGACCCTCAAGGGTGCAGGCTTTCAAGTCATCGAGGGCGGCAATGGTCAGGAAGGCCTTGATAAGTTAAAGGGCGCCCCGGGAAGTAAGGTCGATCTCATCATCACAGACCTGAATATGCCGATCATGGACGGACTTGCGTTTATCAGGCAAGTGCGTGCTCAATCCGGGTCACGGTTCACTCCTATTCTTATGTTGACCACCGAGAGCGGCGATGCACGCAAGATGGAAGGTAAAGCAGCTGGAGCAACGGGCTGGATTGTAAAGCCATTCCACCCGGACCAAATTCTGAAAGTGATCGATAAGGTCCTTCCTTCATGAATTTGGACATGTCGCAATTCCATCAGACCTTTTTCGAGGAAGCGAAGGAGTTGCTTTCCGATATGGAAAGCCTTCTGCTTCGGTTGGAAGAAGATCCTACCGATCTTGAGCTCCTTAACACCATTTTCCGATGCGCCCATTCGATTAAAGGCGGAAGTGCGACATTCGGCTTCACCGATATCGCGCACTTTACTCATGATCTTGAAACGCTCTTGGATCTCGTCCGAAACGGCAAAGTCATCGTTGACTCAGTTTTGACTCAACTGCTGCTGGAATCGCAGGATCAGATGAAAGCGCTGTTGAGCGCAGCCCGAGGCGAAATTACAGCTGCACCCGATGCATCCGGCCTGACTTCGCGCATCCAGCAAAGCATCGCCGGCGTCGGCAGCGGCCCTACGATAGTACCGTCCGTTAGTGAAGCCGCTAGCGACGATACATGGGGCGTCTTTGGGATGCCTCGCCGATACTCGCTGCGCGTTGCTCCAGGACCTGATACTCTCAGGCAAGGAGCCGATCCACTGCTGCTCATCGAGAGACTTGCCCGCGAAGCGGAAATCCTGTCGGTTGTGTGCGACACAGCCGGAATGCCCTCCCTCGCCGAGATCGACCCGGAAGCCTGCTTTGTTGCTTGGGATATAGAGCTTCGAACTGATTTAACTGAAGAGCAAATC
Organism: Armatimonadota bacterium; assembly: GCA_003134215.1. GTDB lineage: Bacteria > Armatimonadota > Armatimonadia > Armatimonadales > Capsulimonadaceae > BOG-944. The sequence continues at coordinate 1,843 of PLAD01000170.1, read as the reverse complement.
CTCGATTTTTTCGATTTTATTGCCGACGACAGCGAAATAAAGCTCAAGGTAATTGAACCGGCCCAAGAACTTAGTGTCATTACTACCGAAGCTCCTCCTGCTTTTGTTCTTCCCAATGTAACGTTGGCCGCTCAGACGCGTGACGCAACGACGCCAACGAAGACCAATGCGGTGCACCAAGCGGAAGCCCAGACCCTTCGTGTTTCAGCCGATAAAGTCGACAAGTTGATAAATCTTGTCGGAGAACTCGTTATCAATCAGTCGATGCTGAACGAAGTTGTGCAGGACTTCTCAATGATGAAGCTTCCTCGGCTTCTCGAAGCGGTCGCTGAAATGGAGCGCGCCAGCCGAGAGTTGCAGGAACAGGTGATGTCCGTACGCATGCTGCCAATCAAGCATGCCTTTGGACGCTTCCCGCGCCTCGTCCGCGATCTTGCTAACGCGGTCGGAAAAAAGGTCGAATTGCGCACATCCGGCGAAGATACCGAACTGGACAAAGGCGTAATCGAAGCTATTGCCGATCCCCTCACGCATCTGGTGAGGAACTCCATCGATCACGGCCTCGAGTCCGCGCAGGACAGAATCAATGCCGGCAAGCCTGAAATAGGAGTTATCTCATTGCATGCCGTTCATGAAGGCGGCAGTATCGTCATTGAGATTTCCGATGACGGAAAAGGCCTCAATCGGGAGCGCATACTTGCCAAGGCTATAGAACGGGGCTGGGTTTCTGAGAACGAGATGCCGACCGATGAGACTATCTGCAACTTCATCTTTCAGCCGGGATTCTCAACCGCCGCTCAGGTCACCGACCTTTCCGGGCGCGGAGTCGGAATGGATATCGTCAAGCAAGCTGTCCAGGCGCTGGGCGGCAGCATAACTCTGTCGTCGATCATTGGCGCTGGGACGACATTTCGCATTCGCCTTCCGCTGACGATGGCCATACTCGAAGGGCTTTCGCTTTGTGTCGGCGACGAAACATATATTGTGCCGCTGACAAACATCGTCGAAAGCATACAACCTAAGAGCGGGGACGTACGTATGGTTGCAGGAGCCGGCGAAGTAGTAATGGTCCGCGGAGAGGTGCTGCCGATAATGCGCCTGCACAACGTCTTCAATACGCCGCCCCGATTCAAAAATCCAACGGACGGTCTCCTGGTGATCGTAGAGACTGACCGCCGCAAAGTCGCGTTGTTGGTCGATGAATTGATCGGCCAGAGCCAGGTAGTGATTAAAAGTTTGGAGACTAATTATCGGAAGATTCCCGGAATAGCCGGGGCGACCATCTTAGGAGATGGCCGTGTATCGCTCATTCTCGACGTTCCCGGGCTAATTCACGAGGGCCTCGGAGCAGTCGCAGCTTAGTAAAAAGGAGAGTCAAGTGGCAATCAGCTTATCAGAATCCAGCGCTCCGGACACCACCCAATCCGGTGAGGCAAACCAATTCCTAACCTTTTCCCTCGCTGAGGAAGAATATGGCGTTGATATTTTAAAAGTACAGGAAATTAAAGGCTACGTGCCGACCACGAGGATTCCTAACTCACCCCCCGAAGTAGTAGGAGTCTTGAACTTACGCGGCACGATCGTTCCAATCGTCGACCTGCGTAGAAAGTTCGGCATGGATAGCGTCGAATACACACCCTTTACCGCCATCGTTGTCGTCGTCGTAAGAGATCGTGTGATGGGAGTAATTGTTGACAGCGTGTCGGAAGTCGTCAACATTCCATCCTCGGATATTCAATCTGCTCCGGACTTTGGGAACAGTATGAGCACATCGATGCTGCAAGGCATAGCGAAGATGGGTGACAAGTTAATCACCTTACTCGATATCGACACCGTTCTTCTC
>PLAD01000255.1 GCA_003134215.1 Armatimonadota bacterium | reverse complement strand
TGCGCTCCGCATCGTGCTTGTAGTACTGCGCCTCCCACATCTGATGCTGGCCGACATCGGTGACCACAATTGCCTTGTGATTGCTGATCTCGCCGATCGCTTCGATGCCTTCCTGCCCGCGCAGTTTGCCGTCGTTTGCGTAGCAAAGCGGATATTCCGCCTTCCAGGCAGCGATCTGTTCGTTCCAGGCAGCTCCCTTTCGCGGCTGAACAACCTTCAGAAGTTCGGTCAAAACCTGCTTGACATCGCCGACGATCGGCACATCCGGCTGCAACACCTTGCCGATTTCCGCCGGGTCGACATCGATATGGATGATTTTCGCCTTTGGCACCCACTCGTCAGCCTTGCCGGTCACACGGTCGTCGAACCGCGCCCCGACTGCGATCAACAGATCGGTATCGTGCACCGCATAGTTTGCGTAGGCTGTCCCGTGCATCCCTAACATGCCGAGGGAGCGAGGATCGGTTTCAGGGACGGCGCCCAGGCCTTTCAACGTGGTTGTGACGGGCAAGTCGCAGATTTCGGCAAGCTGACGCACTTCCTCGTGCGCTTCCGCGTGGACCGCGCCTCCGCCGACATAGAGGATCGGCCGTTCGGACTCGGCGATAAGTTCCGCTGCGCGCTTGATTTGCCGTGCATTGCCTTCGAAGGTCGGCTTGTAGGACGGAACCGATACCGAAAGAACCGGCTCGTAATCGAACATTGTTCGGCTGATATCGACAGGAATGTCGACCAGGACCGGACCGGGCCGGCCGGAACGGGCGATATAAAATGCCTCGGCCAGGATTTGCGGCAGCTTTGTCACATCCTTCACCAGCCAGTTATGCTTGGTGATGGGCATGGTGATACCGGTGATGTCGGCTTCCTGGAACGCATCGGTTCCGATTGCCGCTGTCTTCACCTGTCCGGTGATCGCTACAAGCGGGACACTGTCCATCATGGCGTCGGTAATCGGCGTGACGAGGTTCGTTGCACCAGGACCGGAGGTCGCGAGGCAGACTCCGACCTTGCCGGTGGCCAGAGCGTACCCTTCGGCCATGTGGCCGGCGCCCTGTTCGTGCCGCACGAGGATATGTCGAATATCCTTAAACTTGTAGATCTCGTCATAGATAGGTATGACAGCGCCTCCGGGATAACCGAAGATTGTGTCGACACCTTCTTGCTTCAGGCATTCCAGCAGCGCCCGTGCTCCATTGATTCTCATAAATCCCATTCCTTCCGAACTTACCGAACAAGTCCTTTACGACAGGACCGGCCAAAAACAAAAAAAGCCCCTCGACTCCCACACAATGTCAGTTGTGCAGGGACGAAGAGCGAACAGGCAGCGATGCCCAAAAGCTTCTACGTGGTACCACCCTACTTCGGAGCGGCGATTTCTCGCGACTCCCTCAACAGCTATCACGGGCTGACCCGAACGAGTCTACTTACCTTACGGCTTTCGGTCGCCTGCTCAGAGGGGAGTTTACCTGCTTCGTGCTGCTGCCTTACACCAACCGACAGCTCTCTATAAGTCGTGAAGCAAGCTAATGGTCCTCGTCATCGCATTTCATGGTGACTAACCAGACTTGAAAGAGGATCATACCATGTATAACAACAGATGTCAAATGTTTATTATTATTTTCCGTCATGTTGAAAATAAATAATTGTGCAGAAGTCGCTTATTCGCCGGGAACTATTGGCTCATTATGTCCAGCGACTGAAGTCGCCGGCTAGCAGCCCTACGGGCAGATGTCCTTCGGACAAGGATTTTCTTAGATGCGAGCGCTGTGCATTGCCAGAATTTGAAGCCATGCGAAAATGTCCTGTTTATGCTCTTTTTTCAGATAGTTTTGAGCTCAATTAGGGTATTTGCTTGCAATGCTTTGCATGCCGGATTTAGTTGGGTTTATCTTTTTTCCGGCACCAGCTTTTTATTTGCAGTTTCCTGTATACCACAGTACAACATCGTCGAATGTTTCAGCGTAAAGGAGCTTCCAGCCGTAATACTTTTTGCAAACGATTATAGATCGCCAAATCGATGTTATCCACCTATTACTGCCAGGCTTGACGTAACGCCTACGTACAGAGCCCTGCTGACATAGCTCAGAATGTACGCGATAGACATTCTACGCATTGTTAACTCCTCCATTATAATTACTCACTGATAAAAAGAAGAGTCCGGAAAAGATAAAGTTTATTCGGAACAAATCTGTACCGGGCGGGAACAATGACCTAATTGCTTTTGTTAGGAGTATTGACAAAATCACACTCAATAAAGATAATAAATCTGACGATAATTTTGCTGGATGTTTTGGAACGTAATTTAATCAGCATAAGTAAGTGAGGGACATTTAACAACCATGGCTAAGACAGTAGGCATTGACTTAGGAACCACAAACTCGGTAATCGCATTCCTTGAAGGCGGCGAACCGAAGGTCATTCCAAACGCGGAGGGGCAGAATACAACTCCTTCCATCGTAGGCTTTACAAAGACAGGCGAGCGCATTGTCGGGCAGCCGGCCAAGCGACAGGCGATTGTCAACCCTGACAGGACGATCATCAGTATCAAGCGAAAAATAGGAACTAACGACAAGGTTGATATTGACGGCAAGAAGTATTCTCCGGAAGAGATTTCGGCGATGATTCTGCAGAAGCTTAAGACCGACGCGGAAGCGTTCCTTGGCGAGAAAGTAGACAAAGCAGTCATTACCGTACCGGCGTATTTCAATGACGCTC
>PLAD01000407.1 GCA_003134215.1 Armatimonadota bacterium | reverse complement strand
GTATCGAAGAAGCTGTCGATATCTACGAAATCATGAAGGAAGACGGATTTATAGTCAAGCTTTTCCAAGCGCAGGAACTGGAAATAGTCGACAACTGACGCCGGCTAAGCGAATATATTTTTGACGAATGTATGCGGCTCGAAGGCTTCCATGTCTTCGGGCTGTTCTCCTGTTCCGATCAGCTTAATTGGGAGCCCCAGTTCCTGTTTGATCGTGACGACAATTCCACCCTTAGCAGTGCTGTCGAGCTTTGCAAGGATCAGTCCGCTGATATCAACCGCCAGCTTAAATTCCTTTGCCTGTGAGACAGCGTTCTGGCCGGTGGTTGCATCGAGCACGAGCAAGGTTTCATCGGCAGGCCGGCCACCGCGTTCCCGCATCAGCACTCGGTTAATCTTGCGAAGTTCCTCCATCAGATTGTGCCGGGTGTGCAGGCGCCCTGCAGTGTCGCAGATGACATAGTCCGCCTTGACTGCCCGCGCCCTTTGGAACGCATCATAGACCACGGAGGCGGGGTCACCGCCCTCCTTTCCGCGAACTACATCGACATTCAGGCGGTCGCCCCATATCTGAAGTTGGTCCATCGCCGCAGCTCGAAAGGTATCGGCCGCGGCAAGTACGACCTTGTTACCGGCTTTTTGATAGCGGTAGGCCATCTTAGCGATACTGGTGGTCTTTCCGACCCCGTTGTCTCCGACGACAAGGTAGACAGTCGGCGGCTCCGGCGACTGTTTCATTGGCGAGAAATAGCCCTCGTCTCCGGCGGTCAGAGATTCGACAAGCGCTTCGCGAAGCTCGTCTTTCACATCCTCAGCGTCTTTGAGCCCCTTTTCACGGACGGCGGAACGCATACGCTCGATGATCGCGAGAGTGGTGTGGACGTTGAGATCGGCGCCGATCATCGCCTCCTCAAGCTCCTCATAAAGGTCCTCGTCGATCCGTCTCTGCGGCCGCGCAAAGAGTTGGTCGACCTTCTGGAAGATATTCTTAAAAAACCCGCCTTTTAGCATGCGCAGATTGTACCCGCCGGCGCCTGAGACCTAAAATTCGGGGGTAACCAAAGGGTGGAATTCGGGTATGGATAATAGGCAGTGTTGAATACGCTGCAGTCAAAGAGAAAGATGAAATGACCGACACCCAACCCCTCTCCAATGAAGATTTCTATGAGATCTTCAAAGCCGCTCACGCACTTTTGGAAGGCCACTTTTTACTGGCATCCGGCTTGCATAGTCCAACGTACCTGGAAAAATTCCAGGTGCTGCAGTATCCGCGCTCGGTAGAGGCACTGTGTGCAGATATGGCGCGAAGATTCGCCGATCAAAACATCGAAGTAGTCCTGGGGCCAACAACAGGGGGAGTTCTCCTGGCGTATGAAGTAGCCAAAAACCTCGGGACGCGCGGCATCTTCGCCGAACGGGGCGAGAATGACAAAGGCAGGGTATTGCGACGCGGATTTTCCATCTCGCCGGGAGAACGGGTCTTGCTGGTCGACGATATTTTGACAACCGGGGGAAGCGTCCGCGAGACGATGGAAGTGGTCACCGAATTCGGTGGAAACCTGGTTGGGATCGCTGTCCTGGCCGACAGGACAAACGGAAAGATCGACTTCGGCGTCCCTCTGGAAGCGCTGCTGAAGCTGGATGTTGTGCAATATAAACCCGATGACTGTCCGCTGTGCGCGGCGGGAGTTCCGCTAACGAAACGTGGATCGACACCAAAGCCGCAGGAGAATCTCAAGTGACTTTGCAAATTTGCCTCGTCGGCAGTGGAAATATGGCTAGGACGCATGCAAATCATTGGCGGAAGATATCTGAAGCGACTATTGTCGCCGTTGTGACTAAGGATCATGATTCAATCTCGCGCCTGGCAATCTCCGAAAGCACAGCGCGCTACGACAGTTTAGAAGCCGCGCTTGCGGGAAGCGAATTCGATATAGTTGATATCTGCACGCCGACGACCAGCCATGTCGACCTTGCTGTTACTGCGGCGGCCGCAGGCAAGCACCTCTTTATCGAGAAGCCCCTTGCCAGAACTCTTGAGGAGTGCGACCGGATAATCGAAGCTTCGACGAAGGCCGGAGTGACAGTGATGGTGGGTCACGTGGTACGCTTCTTTCCGGAGTTCGCTGCTGCCAAGAAGGCGATCGACGCCGGCGCGGTAGGCATTCCTGCGTCAATTCGAACATCGCGCACAGCAGGCCACCCAAAGGGCGGATGGAACAACTGGTTCGCCGATCCGGCGCAAAGCGGCGGCGTAATTCTCGACATGTCGATCCACGATCTCGACTGGATCCGCTGGTGTTTCGGACCGGTGACGCGTGTCTATGCCAAGGGTCTTTATGGCAAGGACCTGTTTGCTGGAATCATGGACTACGGACTGATCACATTGCGGCTGCATTCGGGAGCAATCGCGCATGTCACAGGTTCGTGGGCGCATATCGGCGGATTTCGCACGACCTTCGAAGTGAGCGGCGACAGCGGAATGATCGAACACGACAGCGCGAAATCGGTTCCATTTTCACTAACTCAGCGCACTGCTCCAGGCGCCCCCCCCGGGGTAGCGATCCCAGCAAGCCCGATGGCGCCGGACGACGATCCGTATTATCTTGAACTTCGCGAATTCACTGACAGCCTGCTGAGCAAAAGGCAACCGTCAGTAACGATCTACGATGCGAGGGCGGCGGTTCAGCTCGCGCTCGCCGCGCTGGAGAGTATCGAGACAGGCAATCCGGTGGATGTCGAAGAAGTACGTCCGCCCAAGTCATAAGGAATCGGGCGAAGAATACGCCGCAACGCGGATGAATTGCTCGCGTGAGTTCAGCGATAATCGTATGCAGAGATCGATGCCCGTTTAAGGCTTCGTACTATGGAGCGATTTTAATGACACCACGTGAGCGATTATCTGCGGCAGTGAACGGCGGAACGGTCGACCGCGTCCCGTATTCGGCTTGGCACCATTTTATGTTGACTCCTCGAGCCGGAGTAGGTTCGGGCCTCGCAGAGGCGGAGCAGCGGTTTTTCCAGAGCTTTGAGCCGGACCTTCTCAAGGCCATGCACGATATCGATTACGAGCCGACGCCGGAGATCAACACGCCTGACGATTGGCGTTCGCTCACTCCACTTAAGCCTCATTGCGGAAACTTCGGTAGACAACTCGATTCGCTGCATGTCCTGCGCTGGGAACTCAACCCGGATGTCCCGGTTATCGCCACGGTCTTTGGGGTCTACCATTACGCCAACGAGCTTTCAAAGGGAAAGCTCTTGGAACATCTGCGTCAGGCGCCGGACACGGTCAATCTCGGCCTTGCCGCGATAGCCGAGTCGCTGCGCCGATATGCTCGCGCAACGATAGAAATTGGATGCGAGGGAATCTATTACGCCGTGAACGGCGCAACCGGAGAAGGCGCAACGCGCGATGAGTATCTCGCCCCGTTTTTGGAGTACGACCGGATGGTGCTGGAATCGGTGCAAACGGCGCCGTTTAACGTGCTGCATCTACACGGCTACAAAGACATCTACTTCGATATGGTCAACGATCTGCCGGCGAAGATCGTCTGCTGGAGCGATCAGGCCGGCAATGGGCCCAGCCTTAAAGAAGCACGAACCCTTTACGGCGGCTGCCTGATGGGCGGAATTGACGAAACTTCCTTCGGTGATCTCAATCCAGAACAGATTAAACTCCAGGGTCTTGTGGCAATCAAGGAAGCCGGCCGTGATAAGCTTATTCTTTCACCAGGCTGCGCTGTATCGAGCAATGTCAGTGCGGACCGTCTCCTAGCTCTCAGACAGGCGGCGATCGAGTCCTGAGACTCGACCAAGTTTCGGAAAGACTGTATCGTGGGGAGAATCCTTCATTCAGACAGTTCACCGCCCAACCGGCGGAGTAGATCCGGAACAGGTAATGAGCACATTGTCAGTAATGACTGCGGCGACGCCGGGAGCGGTGCTGCCGATTGGAGCAGCAGCTCCAGACTTTTTCATTGACGGCGGATGTTCGGGCAAGTCTCTTGCACTTTCTCAGTTAAGCGGGCAAGTTGTAGTACTGGCATTTTCACAGCCGGGTTGGGACCCCGCAAGAAATCAGCTAAAGGATTCGTACAACCGAGTGCTGAGTCAGGTTGCGGGCATGAACGTACGACTCATCGATATCGCCTCCGATCAGCGATCCTGTCGCATGGCGATTCTTGGAAGAGACGACTCTCTGGAGATGGATATTGCCCTGATGCCTCCTGTCGACGCCTGGGGATCCATCGCGGAAAGATACGGTATCCGCGGACGCAGCGCATTGTTCGTCGTGGACGAGGCAGGACGAGTCGCCTGGAGCTATGTCGCCCCGGTCGGCTCGGCGCCCAGGGCGGACGATATTCTGACCGGCCTGCAGCGTCTCGTTCCGCCGGCGATTCCCGAACACCGCTCGGCGTTCAGCAGCAAGATCTCTTTAACGCGCCGCCAATTTGTCGGGGCGGCAATTGCGGCCGCATTCGCCATCGGCGCGCCATTAGCGAGCTCAATTCCGTCCGAACCACAAGGCGAAGGCACGTATACGGCTGAAGTGGTAGTAGATGAACTTGCGACAGCAGTATAGGTCGATACCGGTTCCAAGAACTCAGTCTGCCTTTCACGCTGGACAAGATCATGATCTAGCCAGGGAAGAAATTTGGTCTAAGAGTCAAGGTCTTCTTCCTGCTCGACGTAGACGATCTGTTCTTCGTCGTAATCGCCAAACACGATATTGCCTTTTTCCACCCAGTAGCAAAGAACACGGCCGCCGCTGTCGCGGCCTTCATATTGCATCAGCGGTCCGCCATTGTATAAACGCACCGCGTTGCGGAACGATTCGTGGGCGTTCGGGCCGTCTTCACTGTAGCTGTCGATTCCCTTCCACAGTTCCGGATTTCGATCGACTAAACCGAGATCGGACTGCCGACGAGCGTCCATTGCACCGCTGTCAGCCAATAGTCTCCGTCTAACTTCATCCTTCTCTTCTTCGCTCCAGGGCATCTTCTTGTCTCCTATCTTGTCGATCTAAGCACGACCGCATAGAACAAGGATACATCCTAAACACGCACAATACCTTCTAAAGACAAAGGCATTATAGAGAGAAACTGCCAGCCTGGGATGGCCGGCAGTCAGAGTCGGCTAGGCGTTTTTCGCCGCAAATTCCTTGATGTACTGGGCGAGAACATCTACGCCAGCGGGGGGGAAGGCATTATAAATGCTGGCGCGAAACCCTCCAACATTACGATGGCCTTTGAGTCCATCGAGG
>PLAD01000165.1 GCA_003134215.1 Armatimonadota bacterium | reverse complement strand
CGGGCTGACGTAGTATTGTGGGAAATATGGCCGCACAACCGACAAGTGGACGCTTTGCCCCGGCTCAAAATTGTTCAGGGCGTCTTCAGCCTTTACCGCGTCAGCACGATCATTCAGCACCACTGTCTTGGCCGCCTCAGCATTCATTATCGGTATCGCCCTGTAATCGTACTCCCTACTTCCGCCGACAAAGGAGGCACCCTTTAAATGCTGCGACCAAAGATCCTGAAAATACGTTACGCTGGGAATCATCCGCATCGTAAAAGAAATATGGAACTGGAGTAAGCTTGAAAATCCAACGCCTGACGCAGCGGCATCAAGTCCTTGTTTCTTCTTGATTCGATTGAGTAATTGCGTTCGTTCTCTCGCGTCGATGTGCCAACCCAAGGCATTTTCGATCATGCCGAACACCATCTCGTCAGAAGGTCCTGCCTGACTCCGATAGTACTTACCTGGCGCCTTGGTAACCATTGAGAGAGGTGTTAACGCCTCTATCGTCAAAATACATGTTGTGTCGAGCTTAGGCTTCGCGTCTAAAAAGGATAAATTCATTCGTTTCAATTCCAGGTTTCGTCCCGACCAGCGACGAGAGATATTTTACCAAAAAAATGCCGATAACATTGTTCTTTAATTATCATCGGGGTACAATTTTGCTTCGGAAGTGATAATAATGCCGGAAGCGAGGATTTACGGAATTGAAAAATAACATTGATGCTTTACGGAATGAGGCTTTAATCGGACCGAAATCCTCGGTTTTCGGCGTGAACGTATGATCCTCCCGGTAGAGACACACGCCGCCTTGGACTGGTCGGGTCGCCCCGCGGCACCACACTCTGCAACGGATAAGGAGTATCTCGTGCCCGGATTGGTGGTGTTTCGAGACAGAGATGATCCGCACGAAGAACTGACAAAAATCAAAGCCAGACATGGCTACGGCGTTGACTTTGAGTTTAAGGGATTCCAAATCAGAAAAAATGAGGACGCTCTTATCGATGTGCTCACGTATATCGCGGAACGGTGCACAGTCTTTGCGTTGACCATTGATAAACACCGAATATCGCAGTCGACTGACGGCGATGTATTCGAAAATCCTGCCCTGCTCGCGCCTGCTACTGGGCTTATTCTGGTGGAGCGCGCGGCGAACAGGCAATTGATCAGTCAGATCGTTGTCGACGAAGGCGATGTAGCCCGTCCATTGCGGAGAAAATTCAACACCGCAGTCCGCAGGACTGTCTTTGAGTTGACCGGACATCCGCTTCACAGGCTTCATCCGAAACATTACAGATCGGACAAATGGCCTAGCATCCAGTTTGCGGACGTGATTTGTAACGTACTTAACCGTCACGCGAGGGGGCGCCTGGCCGCAGGGAGGGTTATGGAGATGATTAACGAAATTCGTAGGAGAGGCGGAAACGAGGTACTTACCGATGAAGACATTGACCTGCGACCCTATCTGCAGATGTGAGCTGCAGCAGGTCACGATCGTGAGTTTTCGGATCGCAGGAACCTTTGTTGATATTATACCGCGTTGAGTCTCGTTCTTCCACGGATTCCTTGAGAATTCGAGAAAACACCCCAATCGCGACTGAATGGTATTGACGCCGACCGCTCGGACTTCCGCTCTCCCGCGGCGGCGACAATGAGGGGCGGAAAGATTTGTGACCTGCGAGCCTATCTCCGAAAATGCGTCGGAGCAGGTCACGAGCGCAACTTTTCGGCCCGCAGGAACCTTTGGCCTTTTTATACCGCAAGAGTCTCCGTTTCGGTCCAATCTCGCTGTAACTGCTTTGCTCGTATTCACGACCGCACCTCAACGTAACCGAACCCCTGCGCACCCCGGGTTCCAAATCCCGCAGCGTAGCCCATTTGGATTAAGTCCGGGCTTCCGGTCACCGTGAACGGCGCCATGATGCCGATGATGTCGGTTTGTTTGAACCTTGCTTTTTTGGTTCCTCCCCTATTAGCGGTAAGGTAATTCTGGTCGAACGTCAGCTTAAGCTCGGTGCCTTCTGGTTCGACGCCGGTCAGGGCCTTGAACTTGGCGATGGTGTTTTTTCGGATCGCCTCGGAAAATCCGTCCGGGTCTTCGGCCGGCCTGAGGAACTGCGTACTGCCGTCTTCCCGTTTCACTGAAGCGACAATGGGAGAAAGGCAAGTGAAGCGCGCGTTCTCGCCGATAGTCGGCTCAGCCAACGCCTCTACCGCCGCGATGCTGAAGTTTTCAGAACCGAGTTGAAGCCGCCCGGCCTGGAGAAGCCCGGAAGCAAACGGGCGCAGGAATTCATCCAGCGGCGACGACACGTGCCAATCGATCATTCCCGGAAGTATCTGCAGTCGATCACCGACAATGCGCCTTCTGCTTGCTGGAACACGCAGCCAGGAAAAGGTGAGTGGCTTGTAGGCCTTGCCGGACGCCGCTTTATAGCCCTCATCGTGGACAAAGGTCGCGTAGTCGTGATCGCCGGTTGCGACATAGCCGTACAAAGCGGCTGTCAGATACTCCTGGTA
>PLAD01000322.1 GCA_003134215.1 Armatimonadota bacterium | reverse complement strand
ACATTACACAAACCCCTGTCAACACCTAGCAGCATTATTTTCCCAACAATTGAATTGTCGGCACAATGCCGCCCATTCATACCCATTATTATTGGCAGTATTCATACTCCCCGGTGTCACCTTGAGGCCCAAAGGGCGCTGCCCGTTTCTGCGAGTCCTTCGATGATTCTTGCGTCGCTGGAGCGATGCAGTGGACGCGGGGTTACCGGCGCCGTTAGAACAGGCGTCCTGGGTACAAGAATCAGCAGCCGACGTAGCGTCTGCACCGGAAGAGATTGCGTCGCAGGATGCATAAGTTACGTGGGCGTCGAACATGAGAGACACCGACCGTTCGACTGCCTACCCGTCGGGAACACCGGGTCTAAGCCCGGCACCCGAGCCCCAATCGCGTAGGTGCGGCCGGCAAGTATGCCCGTATCCTGCCACGGAGCGGCATTATAGCCCGCATTTCAAATGTTGTAAAGGACAGCCAATGTACTGCCCCGATACCGGCATCGGACTGAAGTTCACTGAAACTCGACTGGTCTCCCGTTACATTACTGTCCTCATCAAGACAAATCGTATCGGCTGGGGCATTGAGGGAGGACATTCTGATTCCCTTTCCGCCGGGAAGGCCATTGACGTTGTACAAATACGAGATCGGCGCCGATGCCCCGGGGCGCGGGAGGTTTGTCGTTCGGGCAGGTGAAAACAGCCTTCGACGCGACGTAGGGATAAATCTGATGAGCGCAGCCGACTCCCGACCCGGCAGTCTCTTCGTCTACCGGTATACGCTGGTTATCGTCTTGAATATACCGAACAAAGGCAAGTCCAAGCTTCTTAAGATTAGACTAGAATGTCGCCTGATCAGAATTACTCCGAGCCTTAACAAGAACAGGAAACAGCACGGCCGCGAGGACCACGAGAATTGCCATGACAACAAGCAATTCCGTCAGCGAGAATGTGGTTAAGTTCCTTAGGGTCATAGGACACCTCCAAGAGTAGATTCGTGAAAGTCAGGTACTCGAAATCAATAAGCCGTAACCAGGCATATTTCGACTTCGAAAAATGAGGTATACGTTGTCATTGAACCTGGCTGATTTGGAGTCTCGTATGTCTGATTCATCGGTGTCTCTTGTACATATTGTTCAGCGTCCGCGTGTCGAGCCCGCAGGTCAGGCGCCGTTGTTGGTGCTTTTGCATGGGGTGGGGAGCAATGAAGAAGACTTAATTGCCCTGGCGCCTTATCTTGATCCGCGTTTCCTGGTTGTAAGTCTGCGTGCTCCACTAACCCTTGGTCCGGGCGCCTATGGCTGGTATCAGGTAGAATGGGCGGCATCAGGGATCCGGCACGACGAGGCCGGCGCGATTGCCGGACAGGCTGCCGCGGAGCAGGCAATCGATGAGCTGGTCAAGCCCTATGATGTAGATCCGTCCCGCGTTTATCTCATGGGCTTCAGCCAGGGTGCTATTTTAAGCCTGCGAATCGCCCTGACACATCCCGAGAAGATCGCGGGCGCGGTCATCATGAGCGGCCGCTTGCTGCCGGTTGCTGCTGACAACGGAGAAGCGCCGGCGGCGCTTACGGATTTGCCGATCTTTGTCGTGCATGGCACCCTCGACACCATCCTCCCGATCTCGTCCGGCCGTCAAATAAACGAGTACCTGAAGAAAACACCAGTCTCCCTTACCTACAAAGAGTACGCCATGGGACACACAGTCAGCCAGGAAAGCCTCGACGATATCGCTCACTGGTTGACGGATAGTTTGAACTCGTCACCACCGGTCAAAACTCCGTAAGTCAGCCCGTCAATCATTTTCTTGAATTAGGTACTTGACGCCCCATCACATCTATGATATGATTGCTCAAGCGTTTTCGCACCTTGCGTCTTATATGTGTATATCCGACAGCAGAATGATTGTTTTTTCTGCGGGCCTTTCAATAGAGTGGAGAAACAACAAGTGAAGGATTGGAACAAAACATTTCACCTGTGGCAATCAGCAGCATGCATTTTGACAGCGAGCCTCGCGCTCGCTCATCCCGCTGGGGCGCAAACAGTCTACAACCTTCAGATCTGGTCCTATGGCGGCGGTGCCGGAGAATACTCTGGTCAAGGAAACCCGAAGTACGATGGTGCCAACGCTTTGGGAGCCGGTGGAGATACATGGAACTATTTAGAGGATGACAATTCAAGCTCATCAATTTCTCAAAATAATCTCGTCGACTCAAATGGCAATGCTGCCGGCGATATAGGCACATCTATCAGCCAGAACTTCGATTACAGCGGGGATGTGGGGACCTACGAAAATAATGCTGCGTCGTCAAGCCCAAGTTCGCTGCTTTCAGAGTATGCAGCCGTTAACAAGGGTGTCACCGGGACCTTCGAAATCTCCGGCCTTTCAGATAATACAGACTACAATCTGGCTCTGTACGCCGCGAACGGTGATTTTAACAATGCCAATACCGCGTTTACGGTCGATAATGCAACTGCGTTGACATCCACAACTGCGACGAATGGCCCCTCCACATCAGGGCAAAGTTCCTTTGTTGCCGGTGGAAATTATGTTGAGTTCACCGGCGAAACAACGTCTCTTGGTGACATATTAGGCACCTATTCAGGTCCCGGCCCGTATGGCGGCGAGGGTGATTTTTACGGCTTTTCGTTGGAATTGACACCGACTGCAGCGCCGGCGCCGGAAGGATCGACAACAGTCGACGCAGCGCTAGCACTTACAGTTGGATTGACCGGAATCTTCTTTGCATCTCGCCGGCGAAAGAGTGATGGAGCCGAAGAACAGGCATAATTCAAGTGCCGGTGCTCCGGTTTGACTGCGTCAACTCTCAATTGTACCTTAATCCGTTAGTTAGCCAGTCCACATGAGTTGAAAAGTTGCCGTCGAGACGAATAGGGACTGCGCCATATATAATGGTGGCGTAGTTCTTTCTTGTGGAGGTCACAGTGTCCGTATCCATTCGTGATGTAGCTAAAGAAGCCGGAGTTTCGCTCGCGACGGTCTCTAAAGTGCTCAACAGTCGCGCTGGATCAAGGATCGCGAGTAGCACCCAAACTCGGGTTCGGGAGACAGCGGCGCTGCTCGGTTACCTCCCTAACAAATTTGCTCAAAGCATGGCCGTCCGGCGCACCAATACGGTTGCACTGCTGATTTCCGGACTGCAGAATCCATTTTTCCTGCATATTCTCGAGGAGTCCGAAAAGCTGCTGATGGCAGGTGGCTACCAGGCGATCGTCGATGCAGCACCCTCAGTCAACGGGACTTACGTTTCACACGGCAAAATGAGCGGCTGGCCGGTCGATGGAGTTCTGATGTGGGCCGGAGTCAATCAGAAAGCGACAGATATTCTTGGCGCACCGGCAACGGAGTTGCCGGTGGTTTACTTGGGATACCCAAGGGAAGATGACTCCAGCTGGGTCGCATTCGATCTCTATCAAGGCGGCGCTCTGGCCGCCGACTTCCTTATCTCCAAAGGACATACCGATATCGGTTTTATCCATCCGTGGGATACAAATCAGATGTCGCGGTTTCCCGCCTACAGCGGCTTTGCCGATCGTTGCCGTAAAGTGGACGTTCGCCTGCGTACGTTCGGGACGGTGCGACAAGAAGAGACACAGCGCTCGGGGCGCGAGACAGGTCTACTAGTCGCGTCCATGCCGCCCGAAACCAGGCCGAAAGCCATCTTCTGCCACAACGATGTTATCGCGATCGGCGTCTATCACGGTCTGATTCGCGGCGGAGTTCGCGTGCCGGAAGATATCGCACTGATTGGTTTTGACGGCACCGAGGAAGGTCAATGCTTGGATAAGCCTCTGACAAGTGTACTGACTCCGGTCGATGTGTTCTGCAGGCACGCAGTAGACGTTCTCATGAACAGATTAGCTGGAACAGTTGAACTATCGCCGGACCGAATTTTGGTACCTGCCGAACTGTTAATTGGTGAGACCGCTTAACTTTTGCCGGCCGTGCAGTTCTTACTTGAGAACCAGATCACAGGCATCGGCCGGCATCCAGTGCGCATCTTGCCCTTCCCACTTCACGTTGCACCCAATTGGATTGGTCTGCGGGGTCGACGGAGCGACGCCCGAAACTAACTCGGCAAGCGCCCGATCCAGGTCGTTGACCGTTACCTTGGATGCGTCACGCGGACTGTCAACTCCTCTTCCGGTGTAAACGAGCTTTCGGTCTTTGTCGAAGACGAAAAAGTGCGGTGTCCGCAGCGCTCCATATGCGACCGCAGCGATTTGCGCTTCGTCACGCAGGTAAGTCCACGGAAACTTCTGCTCCTGCATTCGTTCGATCATCTTCTTGAAGGAATCGCCGGCATTGATGAGAATTGAGTTGGAGTTGATTCCGACAAACTTGACACCATTCTTTTGATACTTAATCGCTGTCTCGCGGGTTATCTCATCGGAACCGATGACGTATGGACAGTGGTTGCAGGTAAAGAATATGACAAGCGGGGCGGAAGAATCGAAACTGGAGAGCGTGTAGGACTTGCCGTCAGTAGCAGGAAGCGTGAAGTCGGGAGCTAACGCTCCGATTGGAAGTGTGAATGACATTTATGAGAGCCTTTCAATTACACGTAAAGTTTTGTCCTGTTCAATTGTACTGGAAATGTCGCAATTGTAAAAGCTCTGTAACTTTAATGCAGTTCGTTTTCGATCGCTTGGGCGATCACGCCGTAGCCTGTGGGATTACAATGTAGTCCAGCGGGAAATCCCAGTGAAGAGATGTACGTGTATTGGTCCACGTGGCCGATAAAAAGCGGCGAAATGTTGACGAAAAGCAGGCCCTTAGATACAGCCAGCTCTTGAAGTTTCGTGTTCAAAGCTGCCACTGCCGGCTTAGCAATTGCCTCCAGCGGATTGCTCGGACTGTCGCTCAGCGGATCGTAGTAGCCTACTATACAGACGTTTACGCCTGGAAGTTCTGTGAGAGTCGAAGATGCAAGCTCCGAAAAGTTGCTCACAAAAGTGTCCAGCGCTGC
>PLAD01000265.1 GCA_003134215.1 Armatimonadota bacterium | reverse complement strand
CGCGCCGCTTAGCGGCGGAACAGCGCAGGTGCTGTCGTTTAAAGTGGAACTTGGCAGTCACAACTTTTCCGAAGCGACTATCCAATGCCCGAACACGTGGATATTCACCAACTGTGAGATAACCCCTGTATCCTGAGCGGTCGCAGTAATTAAGCATGCATAACGTTAATCGTTCGATAAAATGAATTGAGGAAATCATGACCGGAAAATCGTTAATACGGTTCGTCCTTGCGTTTTTGACAGCGTTGAGTGCAGGGCCGGCGATTGCCGGTACCGTCAGTTACAACGGCAAAATAATATCGACCTCTGTTCGTGTGATTGACGGAGTTGCCTATATGCCCGTGGCCGATGCTGCAAAAGCGATTGGAGGAGCGGTCACCCAATCAGGCAGTGCTTATACAATTCAGGCTGCATCAACCACGGCGGCGGGCGGAGCCAACCAGATCAATGGTTTGACAGGGGATATTGGCCAAACGCTCTTCACAGGCGAGTGGCGCTTTAAGGCATTGAGCGTGACCATTGTACGTCAGTTTCAAACCCAGTATGCGCCTGATGCGAGGACAGATAATCCGGCGAGCGCAAATGACGAACTGGTGATTGTTAACGGGATCGTTAAAAACGCCCAAACAAGCACGGCGCCAATCGCCCTTCTCAATACACTCCCGATGGATACGACGATTACCGACGATTCGGGGCAATCTTACGGCGCGCCGATCGATTTCGATCGCATCGGCGATCGCTACGGTCCTGTCTCCCTTGTGCCGGGAGCTGCAGTTAAGTTCAATGCCGTATTCGACTGTCCCACCGGCACTAAGCTGCAGAGTTTGATCTTCTCGCTTGCGAGATACGACAAGTACGACGAAATGCATAAGCCGACGGATGTACGTATTGATATAACATCGGCCAATCAAACGGCGCCGCAATAGCGGTATTCTGACAGTGCAGTTACTGTCCTGCTGATTGGGTTGGTGACGGCGCAGCCGGAACTGCGTGGGTAAACTGAACGACATTGCCGACCGCGAATCCGGCGCCATCGACAACCGTTGCGGTTGCGAGGTCAGGCGTCACCGACTGCACCTGACATCGGCCCAGTAGTTTGTCTTTTGTCCGGCCTATGACTAGCCTTGTCTCCGGACTCACAATAGCACGGCCCGGCTTCATGACAGATAATAGGTCGCCGGGTTTAAGGCCGGCGTTGCTGCCGGCGTCGAGGTAGAGAGTATCGATCGCCGCGCCGGAACTGCTGTCGAGATCGGCAACCTGACACTCCCAGGGGATAGCATTGAGGTCCTGGTCCGTGCAAATCTGGTAGACCGCGCCGTCAACGGCCTGGCGGACTGCCGCGCCAAGAGGACTGCTGTCAAAGGAAGTTGTTCCGACACCACCACCGTTGACTGCAGAGTCAGTGATGTTATAGGAATGGGAAGTTGAGCTGCCGTTCGAAGACACTGAGTCGATGATTTCACCGGTTGAACCATCGATAATGCGGAGATCGATTGTGAGCGCAGCTTTACAAGTGCTATAGCCGGCCCCGGCGGTGTTTGCGCTGGATGTTCCACCAAGCGCTCCCCCAAGAACGTTCCCCACCAGCCCCTTATATCCTATCAGTCCCTGACTAGAACTGCCCGAGCTGGTGTAAGAGTACTCTGTGATCGCGCCTCGAATCAGTATCTGCGCTCCGAGGAGTGCTCCCGATTTTGGCGCGCTGGGTTGGTCGAACGACGGATCGGCATCTTGTTTTTGCTCACCAGTAACATCCGCCAGGTTTTGCCGCTCAAGAAGAACGAACCTGTTAGACTTGGAAAGCTCGGTCATTAGCATTTCGGTCAGGCCCGATCCAAAATCCGAAGGCGGTTGAATGGTTATTGAAGTGGAACTTGTCGCCGGTGCAACGGCCGGTCCCATGTTCATGCCATTGGACACCATTGTCGCGCTGCTTGCTGATGTTACCTTATCTTCGAATGGCTCAACTGCCATCCGCTTCTTCGGGCCTGAATAGGGAGGAAGACCAGGCACAGTGCTTACGGTATATGCGGCGTTTCCGGAGGTGTCGCTCTTTTTCTTCGAAAACAGTCCGCCGAATGGGTCTGCCCGTAGAGGAATTGCGGTTTGAAACAGCATTGAAGCCGACAAAACCAGGAAAAGCAACCGAACTTTAATTAGCCGCTCATCGAATATGGACATTGCTTTGTCATTTCCTCGATCTCCGGCGGATTCATCTGAAGAAAGTCAAACGATGTCTTCGCCGGACCATCCGCAACAGGCGTCAGAATGATGTCAACTAAATGTCGAACGTTGCGGATTTGCAGACGGTTGACTTTACGATCGACTCGCTTCCGCCAAGAAAGTATACCCCCTCGCTTGAGCATGATGTAACTAACTTCCGAGCGGCGGCAGCAGGCGCATTCAAACGACATCCTCCGCCTTGGCAGTGTATATCACAATGCGAACATGACTGCAATACAGCTTACATACTAGCTGTAACAAGTTGTAATTGTTGTATAGTAGGTTTTGGTGAGGACAATGGAATGTGGATTAAGACTGGTTTTGGAGCTTTTAAGTTAGGTAAGGTACGTGCTGTCGTTGTCGAAGGCAGTTCGCTTCGGTTTTACTGCACGGACGATGAGAGCGATGCCGATATTCCGTTCGAATCGAGGCTCGAGGCGAATGAAGCCTACAACTCCTTGGTAGAGCAGCTTCGTCCGAACAAGGACCTTCAATCACATCGGTGATTTTCGTTCGTTCAAGTGGCCGGCCGCAATCGTCGTATGCCGCGAAATAGCAGTCAGGGTATAATCATAAGGGAGTTTGTTAAGATCTTATGCCTCGTGATATTCCCATTGCCAACGGCAACCTTCTGATAACTTTCGATAGTCGGTATACCATTCGCGACCTTTATTTTCCCTATGTCGGTAAAGAGAACCACACGATGGGGCATCTTAACCGATTTGGGATCTGGGTTGACGGCCAGATGTCGTGGATTCACGAGCCGGCCTGGCAGAAAAAGCTTAAGTACGAGCCCGAGACGCTGGTTACCGATGTTTCGGCCACACATTGGGGCCTCGGACTTCAGTTGACCTGCCACGATGCTGTCGATTTCGACCGTAATCTGTACATCCGCAAAGTCCATATGGAAAACCTCCTTCCAATGAACCGGGATGTGCGCCTCTTCTGGCACCATGATTTTAACATCTGGGGAGTGCCGGAGGGCGACACGGCGTATTACGCATCGAACCTCAAGGCAATGATCCACTATAAAGGGAAAGCCTGGTTTCTAGCGAACGTATGTGTCAATGAAACGGAGTTCGGTGTGTCGCAGTACGCGACAGGCGTGACTAGGCATCATGGGGCCGAAGGTACCTGGAGGGACGCCGAGGATGGAGAACTGTCTAAGAACCCGATCGCCCAGGGTGAGGTCGACAGCACGATGGGTGTCTTCATCAACTTGAACCGTACTGCTACAGTACATTACTGGCTGGCGGTCGGCGAAGACTATGAAGGCGTTAAATTCATCGACAAATTAGTTCGCGAGCGAGGCCCCGAGTTCTTCATGCATCGCGTTCGAACTTACTGGAACCGCTGGGTGAACAAGGACAATATACCGTACGGCGATCTTCCTACCGAGCTAATTAACCTGTACAAACAAAGCCTGCTGATTCTACGCACACAGATCGATAATCGAGGTGCGATACTCGCGGCGAACGACAGCGATTATCTCGACTATAACCGCGACACTTACTCCTATATGTGGCCGCGGGACGGCGCTCTTGTGGCGCATGCCCTGGATCAATCCGGTCAGTCCGAGGTTGCAAAGAACTTCTACTTGTTCTGTAAGAACGTCATCACGCGGGAGGGTTATCTGCTGCATAAGTACAACCCCGACGGCTCCTTGGGATCGTCTTGGCATCCGTGGGTAGACCGCAACGGCAACCCGCAGCTTCCGATCCAGGAAGATGAAACGGCGCTTGTGCTCTGGGCTTTGTGGGATCACTACGTGCGTGTCAGAGATGTCGAATTCATCAGGCCGCTCTATTCGCCGATGATCCGCAGCGCAGGCGATTTTCTGGCATCGTACCGTTGCCCGATAACGGATCTTCCGGAAGCTTCGTACGACCTCTGGGAAGAAAGACGTGGTATCCATTCGTTTACGGTGGCTGCAGTTTGGGCCGGCCTGAACGCAGCCGCTAACTTTGCGGAGACTTTTGGGGACGACGTACGAGCGGCTACCTACAACAAAGCGAAAAATGAGATCAAAGAATCTGCAATAAAGTACCTTTACGATCAAGATCGAAAGCGCTTTTTGCGGCGGATCAATGTCGACCAGGAAACCGGTCAGATCGACTGCGATTTGACGATCGACAGCAGTGTTTACGGCCTCTTCTACTTCGGTATGTTCTCCCCGAACGACCCAATGATTGTTTCGACCATGTACCAGGTCAATGAGGTTCTCTGGTGCCGCACC
Source organism: Armatimonadota bacterium (assembly GCA_003134215.1). GTDB lineage: Bacteria > Armatimonadota > Armatimonadia > Armatimonadales > Capsulimonadaceae > BOG-944. The sequence goes on along the minus strand of PLAD01000265.1, from coordinate 9,088 downwards.
GATGTCGGCGGTGTAGCCAGGTACGAGAACGACTACTATCATCAGGTTAGCCAGGATATCGTCAATGTCCCCGGAAATCCATGGATTATCTGTACGCTCTGGCTGGCGCAGTGGCACATCGCGCGGGCGGAAGAGTTCGAAGCTCTGCGTCCGGCGCTTGATCTACTCCAGTGGGTGCAAAAACGTATGCTTGAATCGGGAGTTCTTGCCGAACAGATACATCCGTACACGGGGGCGCCGATGTCGGTCGCGCCGTTGACTTGGTCACACGCGACCGTCGTGATGACCATTAGGGAGTATCTCGCGAAACTCGATGATATTTGCGAACTGGCCGCTAAGCGGTCGTCGCTCAACGGCGAACCGGACCTTGTCGGCTCCATAGGTGGACCGGCCTGATGGCGATTAGCCTTTTGCCGAGGGACCCGCTTCTCGTGAAAACCCAGTGGGACAAAGCGCATCGCTGTGGAGTGCCATTTTACCGATCGTCGGCGCTAGCAGTTATGCCCCAACTGGAGCATGGGTTTACAACCCGCATCGGGGGGTCAAGTTGCGGGCCTTACAAATCCATGAACCTTGGCCTGCATGTTGGCGATGCTCCTGACCACGTTTTCGAAAACCGTCACCGTGTGGCGCGCGCGCTGGGATTTTCGCCGTCCGAAATAGCAACCGCCGAGCAAGTCCATGGGTCGAAAGTTGCACGCGTGACTGAAGCGGGACCCATGGCGGCGGGGGTCGATGCCCTCATTACGAACACGCCGAATATTTTATTGATGCTGATGTTCGCCGACTGCGTTCCTATCTATATTTTCGATCCTTTGAACAAGGCGGTTGGCCTCGTCCACTCCGGATGGAAGGGAACCGACGCAAATATTGTGCAGAAGACGGTTGAAGCGATGGTCGAAACCTTCGGAACTGTTCCGTCAAAATGTATCGCTGCTGTCGGACCCTGTATTGGATTCGAACGGTATGAGGTGAGTTTAGACGTCGCGAAACGATTTCGCGACTGTACGATCGGAAGCGACTCCGGCTCTGCTCAAATCGTTGTCCCGTTCAACGAAATAAATGGCACGTACCATCTGAATTTGCGCCAGGTAGTATTTCGACAGTTGATTGCGAACGGATTTAAGATAGAATCAGTATTTGTTAGCGATCAGTGTACTTTCTCTAATAAGAAAGACTTTTACTCACACCGTCGTGATGGAGCGGAGAGAGGAACGACCGGCCGGATGGCCGCTGTCATTGGCCTGAAACCATCAATATATTCAAGGGGGAATCGGTAGTATGTCGCGCGGACAGGGACCGACTGTCTTTATTTCTATAATTGTATTAATAGCCGCTGCCGTCGGATTGAACTACATGCAGCATCTTAACTCGCCTACCGAGGATGAGGTGGAACAGCAGCAGGAGCAGGCACAGGCGAAAGCCGTGGCAGCTCAAAGGGCTGCATACAACAAAGCACATCCGTCGTCAGCTGCTCAATCGGCGAATAAATCGCCTGCAGATCCTACGCCGCCCGACGATTCCGGGGTGCTCGCTCCTGTGGAGTTTATTTCAGGAAATCCGCAGAGCGCCAAGGTGATTACGCTGGGTTATGTCGACGATGACGATACTGTGGAGAGTCCGCAGCCGCTTAACGATGTCGCCACGACGCTGGAAGGTTGGGCGAAGCAGCATCCGGCTTATCTTGTGAAGATCATTTGTCTCGATCTGCCCAAAGACCAACTGTCCAATCCAGCAGACCACAATGTGCCGTTGGGTCTTGCGCTCAACGGCGTCGCCATCGGAGGATGTGACACAAATCCCGGAGCGGGAATTTTCACTTCGCAACTGGTTCAAACTGTGCTAAACGGAATCAAGTAGACTGCCTAGCTGCCTGACGATTTACTCAATATATTCAGGATAGCTTTCGCGGCTGCGAGTCCGTCTTGCGCAGCATCGAGGGAGGCGGCGACCGACTTTAAGGTGCTTGCCGCTTCTTCGACATTGACCGATTTTGCAGCTGCACCTACCTGTTCACTCGTTGTCTGAACGGTTTCGACAATACGGGTGCCATGCTTCACGTAACCGTCATACCGACGTTTGCCAGCCTCGGCAATTCCTTTTCCAGTATTGATCAGAGAAATGGTGCTGGCCTGCGGGGCGGCTACTATTTTCATGATTCGTGTAGGGACTTTTCGAAAGTTCAGAGCTACTGCTATAATGAATCCTATGGTAACCACAAACGCAGCGAGTGCGATAATGAGCAATATTGCAATGAATGTCATAATTTTTCCCTTAACGAAGGTCGCGGGCCGATGAGTACAGCGCCGTCAAAGTCTCCCACCACTGCATTAAAAGAGGGCCAGACTATAAAGTTTATACCCCGAGATGCGTCTACAGAAGCACGTCCAGTTCCGTACTACGATTTTTATGCCTCTCTCTACGGAACAGTTGCCAAAATCTACGACGATGGGACCGCGGCGGTAATAGTCGATCGAACCAGTCTTCCCGATGATGCCCGTGAGCGTCACGAGAAGAGTGAGCGGGACATGCGGGATAAATGGCTGCGCAGCCTTTCGGAGGATGACCGCAGTAAACTGACCGAGATCCAACGTCAATTCAGCCTTCGATACACTTTGCTAGTCAGTATTTCCGACCTGATCGACTTCAATGTAAAGTCGCCTGCACCTTTAGTGAAGGAATCTAAAAAGGAAGTCAAGCCGGCGCTTCAACAGAGCTCGGTTGAGACTTCGCCTCGGCCGACGGAAGATGCTATCGCAGCCGCCGAGGCAGCGCACCTCGAGGAAATTGCCCGCCGGGCGCAGCAAGGTTGACCCTCAGCGATTTCGTCGGACTCGGAACCACGTCGGTGGGTATGGCAGTTCCGCTGCTCCTTGCATCGCTCGGTGAGACTATCGTCGAAAAGGCTGGAGTTATCAACGTAGGCATCGAAGGCATGATGCTCTGCGGAGCATTTGCCGGATACGCGGTTTCGCAACTGACGCAAAACGCCTTTATTGGTCTTGCCGCAGCAGTCGGAGCGGGAATTTTTCTTTCGTTAGTCTTTTCCTTGTTGGCGCTGTACTTTAAAGCCAATCAGGTCGTGGTGGGAACTGCGGTCAATATCCTGGCCCTTGGCCTGACCGGAGTCCTGTTTGCGGCGTTGGCCCACTCCACTATTTCCGCACGACCTGTTCCTTCGTTCGGGATAGTGAGCATTCCTCTCGTGTCGCAGCTGCCGTTTATCGGGAAGTGTCTGTTTTCACAAGATCTGATCGCCTACATCGCGCTGTTGTTTCTCCCGATCACAGCATTCTTTCTCGATAAGACGATAATCGGGCTCCGTCTTCGTGCTTGCGGTGAATATCCTGAGGCGGCGGATGCGGCGGGGGTGAATGTGGTTCGAATGAGAATGCTCGCGCTTATCTTCGGCGGCGCGATGGCTGGCGCTGCCGGTGCACATATGTCTATCGCTTACACCGTCAGCTTTGTTCAGGGAATGACCAATGGGAACGGTTTTATAGCGCTTGCTGTGGTGATCGTTGGAAGGTGGAAGCCCCTTGGGGCGCTCGCAGCCGCCCTGCTGTTCGGACTCGCGAATGCCATGCAATTCGATCTCCAGGCGCTTGGGACACACATTCCTTATCAGCTCGTGCTTGCGCTGCCGTATCTCGCCACGCTGCTTGCACTTACTTTCAACAACAAAAAGTTCGTCGCAGCGCCGGCAATGCTTGGCGCTGCATACGAACGTTCTTGATAGTAAGCGCTGCGATCTTTAACGCTGCGCTATGATCTTTTCTTCTGCTGCGGCTTCGGCAGCATTCATGGCCTCGAGCTGAGTCACCGTTTGTCGCTGCGCTGGCGTAAGAAGCGCAAGCATCTGCTGCTTGTATGACTGCTGCAGTTGCGTCAACTGCGTCTGCTTGTCGGCCGGGCTTGCCGCGCCCCCGTTGATGGACTTTGCCTTCGCTATTGCGGTGCTCTTAACTTCTAGGATCTGTTTCTTTTGCGCTGCGGTGAGCGAGTCGGACAGCTTTTCGCTCAGAGCTCTGACCTTGACCATATTAGCCTGTCTGAGGGCGAACACCTGGTTTCGTTTGTCCGTGGCCGCCTTCATCATCTGCTTTTGTTCCGGTGTAAGAGTGCTGTTGAACTGATCGAACGCCTGCTTTTGCATCGCCTGGAACTTCGCTTGCTTCTGACTCTCTGAGAGAGTCTTGTCGTTCATGACCTGAGTGGCCTGCTGCTGGAATTGAACCTTGAGTGCGAAGAGCTCATGCTGCTGGTCAGCCGTATAATGGAACGGATTTTGCGGGTCGTTGGTTGCCAGTATCGGAGGGCCTTGCGGCGCGGCTGACGATGCCGGCGAACCCGATTGCGCATGCGTCACTTGCGTCATCGACATCATCGCCGCAGCAAGAAAGGCGAGAGCAGCAAGTGCTCTCAGCCGGTAAAATAGGAACATTATCATCCTTTCGCGAACCGCGCTCACTGCGGTCGTTTCTAAAACATATTCTGACGTAAATATCGGCAAAACCACTCAATGTCGAGGCTTGACGCGACCGGTCTTTTCTTGCTAAGATAACTATACGCGCAACCGGACAGAGTCCGAGCGCCAATCCTATCTAAGCTTGGGTTATTCTACGCGTTCTTCTTCAGGTTCGTACAGATACCGTACAAAATTCGTTGCGTATATGGATGTCTATATTACCTTGACGGAGACAAACTAAGTTTCCACCTCTCACTACATAAAAGGAACCACCACGTGAAGTTCAGTCCGTTAACGTCTGCCCTGTTGGGTCTTGTTTCATTTTCTTGTTTCTGCATCACTGCGGCGCAGGCCCAAACCCCGGTCGTTCCGCCGTCGGCGACAGCGCCGATAGGACCGTCGCCTGCGCCCGTTCAGCAGACTGTTCAGCCGGTTCAAGTTCCGCCGCCGACATCGCAGCGAATTCCTCCGATGCCTCCTCCTCCTCCGGGGCAGAAAAACTTCACCTTGCCGCAGCCGATGCAGGCCGCTCCGATCGATTACAACGCACCAGGAATCGAAGCGGTAATGCCGTCGAAGCTGGTTGTTTCGGGAATAGCCGCAACTGTCAACGGGACGCCGATTACTTTTCAGAGCCTGGTGACCAAATGGCTTGCTGAAGGCGCGACAGCTCCGAATTTCCTGGATGAATTGATCGATGAAACTTTGATACGCCAGCAAGCTAAAAAGGAGGGAGTATCTGTTACCCCCGCCGAAACCAACGAAAAGCTGCTCGATCTCAAGCGCAACATCTTGCCTCAGTACCCCGGGCAAAGCTGGGGTCAATTCCTGGCCCTGCAAGGACGTTCCGAGTCGTACATTAAGAACAATATCTATGACGGCCTCTTAGCGGTCAAACTCGTGGAAAAGACAATGCCGGCTCCGACACTCGCCGGCAAGGTACACCTCTATCATATTCTCAAGCTGACTGTCAGCGTTCCCGGCGCCGGAACGCCCTTGAGCGATTCCGATGCTCTCAAGGCGATCCAGCAGGTCCGTGAATTGATCGTCTCCGGCAAGGTCAGTTTTCAGGATGAAGCCAAGCGTGAGTCGCAGGATTCGTCGGCATCGAAGGGCGGCGATTTGGGCTGGGTAGGTCCCGATGCGCAGCTCGACCCCGCCTTCGCTAAGGCGGCGTTTGCGCTCAAGGAAGGCGAGGTCAGCCAGCCGGTCAAGAGCCAGTATGGATGGCATCTTATCTACGCTGCCAAGCTTGGGGCGAACGCATCGGCAGCTGATCTCGCGGTCTATCGCTCGAGCAAAGAACAGGAAGATCGGGCGCGGGCGCAGATCCAGACTTACCTGAAGCAGCTGCGCAGCTCGGCAAAAGTGATCAACTATCTACTGCCGCCTCCGCCGGCGCCGAAGCCCGCGGAAACCATCGTGGTGCCGCAGCCGATCATGAAATCGATCACAACTCCGGCGCCGGTCAAATCCACCCAGTAAATTAGCGAGTCAGATATTCGTCAGGCAGTTGTTCGCCGCGAAACCGCGGCAAACGGAGGTAAACAGCATGGCGGCAAAAACATTAAATGTCGGTCTTATCGGCTACAGGTTCATGGGAAAGGCACACTCCAACGCGTATCGCCAGGTAGCGCGCTTTTTTCCAGAGCTGACGACAGTGCCGGTGATGAAGGCTCTATGCGGCAGAGATGAGACCGAAGTTAAAGCGGCTGCCGACCTGCTCGGTTGGCAGTCGTATGAGACCGATTGGCGAAAGCTGATTGAACGACCGGATATCGACATTATCGATATTGCAACGCCTGGGAATTTTCATGCCGAGATCGCCGTCGCCGCTGCACAAGCGGGCAAGCACGTCCTCTGCGAAAAACCCCTCGGCAACTCAGCCGCCGAGGGCAAAACCATGTTGAATGCCGTGACAAAGGCTGGGGTACTTCACGGCGTCTACTTTAACTATCGCAAGGTCCCGGCCATCGCGCTGGCGAAACAACTGATCGACAGCGCCCTCCTTGGCAAGATCTACCACTGGCGCGCGACTTACCTGCAAGACTGGATCGTCGATCCCGATTTCCCGCTCGTCTGGCGCCTGAAGAAAGAACTCGCGGGAAGCGGCTCACACGGAGACCTTAACGCCCACCTTATCGACATGGCTCGTTATCTCGTGGGTGAGTTTCGCGAGGTAAACGGCCTTTTCGAAACATTTGTCAAAAAGCGACCTGAGCTCGCTGCTGCGGATAGTCGACTCGGCGGCACGGCCGACAAGTCACGGCTCGGTGACGTCACTGTCGACGATGCGTCGATCTTTCTGGCGCGATTTGAAAACGGAGCCGTCGGTACATTCGAAGCCACCCGGTTTGCGCTGGGACGCAAGAACTTTAACACCTTCGAAATCAATGGCAGCAAAGGTTCCGTCGCCTTCAATCAGGAACGGATGAACGAGTTGGAAGTCTACACCGAAGACACGGCAGCCGGGACGTACGGCTTCCGGAACGTCAATGTTACTTCCGGCGCCGATCCCTACACTGGACACTTTTGGCCGACGGCCCATATCATTGGCTACGAGCACACGTTCATCAACTTCATCTACGATGCCTTCACCGCCTTCGGCAAAGGCGAATGCCCCTCACCGAACTTCGAAGACGGCTACAAAAACAACGTCATTCTAGACCAGGTAACCAAAAGCGCCGAATCCAGACAGTGGGAACACGTAGTTTTCTGACAGAACACTGCCATGGTACAGCATCGGCGGACGCTACGGCTGTTGTCTAACAACCGCAAACCCACAAGCCTCGACTACATCCTGAAGCTCCCCCGGTTTAACGGAGACACGTAAAACAGCTGAGATTAAAACAGCCTCAAATTACGGCTTCGTCCGCAACGCCAATCCGACGACAGGCAAATACGCCACTGATTCTGGCACCTTGAGGGCAGATATAATAGGAAGTCTTGAAATAGTCATCACTCTCCGACATCCAACTGGAATCCTAAACGCTATTCTCAACTCTGTAGGCGATCTCAAAAAATTAAGAACAGGGTCGTTGGCTCGGATTGTTTTGCGTCTTCTATCGGAGGCGACGCCAGTCTAAAACAAGATACACCAAATGTAAACACGTAGGGCGGCGCCGGAGACTTCGCGAAACCATTCGAGACGACAATGTAAAACGAACACATTATGCCCAGGAAACGATAATGCGGCACGCAGCCGACGACCGCCAACGGGCTAACAATCGGTGACTTCGGTCTGTGGATGTCGCATTCGATTGGAGCTCCGACCGCTTAGGCGGTAAGAGTGACAAACTGGAGGTAAGAATGCCGGCCGTCTTTTAGTATCTGGACGCGTACAACTGTGACTGGATGGAGCGGGCGGCGTTGACCAGGTTTTGGTAAACCGTGTCGGTGACGGTTACAAACCCAATGTTGCCGTTCTCACCGTCGGTCGTTCGGCCAGTGATCGGTTCGTCTCCGTACTCAAACCACTGATAACCCACCACATTCGTGTTTGCGAAAGCGGATGCAGCGTATGTGTCAAAAGCAAGTCCACGACATAACTGATTGTTTTCCGGCCACAAACTGTTGAAAAAGAGTCCGGAGTCGTTGGCGCCGAATTGAAACTCTGCGATCAGAACAGGTTTGTTTGTATACGCAAAGGCAGATGACGCGCCCACTGTCGAATTGTAAATATCGTAACTGAGCACATCGCAATAGGTTTTGGCCGAATTCAAAACCTCGATCGGCGGCGTACTGTCGAACTTGCAGCCAAGATAGAGATGGTTCGGATCAATCGACTTCAACGTACTGGAAACCACCGAGAAGTATTGAGTCGCGTAATAGCTCATCAATGTTGAAATGTCGGCTTGTTGCTTGATAGTCGGGGAGGCGGGAACGACGTACGGTGTATTCAGCGCCGACCAGGTTGTAAACGATGTTCCCCATGCGCTGTTAAGTGCTGTAATGGTGGTATAGATCGATTGAAGCCGCGCGACAAACGCCGTTTTGGCGGGAGATGCCAGCGCAGTTTGAGCAAGAATAGCAATTGGAATGGCGTAGTTTTGCTCTGGTCCCGAGTTTCCAATCCAACTGAGTTCATTGTTTACGTAATAGCCGATCAACATTGGATCGGTCGATTTTCCGGCCATTTCAATCTGGAACTCACCTTTCACACTCGCCGCATAAATCGGATCGAATGGGTCGGGCATCGGCGACCAAATGTCTGCGCCTGTGCTTATAGTGTTGTAATTTCCCAGTGTTCCGTAGCCGGAGTAAGTATACAGACCAATAATGTATGGGAGCTGCGCATCTGTAGTGAACGTCGTATCCGACCAGGTCCCGACTGTATTAAAGCCCCAGGACTTTAATCGCTTGTAAGTCTGCGCAATCCATTGCGGCACATAATTCGCCCCATACTTCTGCGAAATGTTCGACGTATAGAAGTTAGTTGTTTGCTGGGCAGCCGAACTTTCAGTGTAGGAAAAATTGGATACGGCATTAACACCTGCGCCGCCGCCGTCGCTCGCTGTGAACCCGAGGTAGGCGCTATTGGATCCGACATTGGAAGGAAGGTTCACGTTGGTGAACATATAGGTAAATGTGTTCGCTCCCTGAGTCAACGTCTCCTCTATA
>PLAD01000107.1 GCA_003134215.1 Armatimonadota bacterium | reverse complement strand
GGCATAAGGCGTACTTTCGTTGGTGGTATCCGTGGAGCCTTGTTGTCTGACGGGACTATTCGAAGTCCATAATTTTGACAGCGGAGAGTTCGACAAAGATGGCCGCAGTTCCTGCCGGATTCCGCGTCGCCGAGTCAATAAACAGATCTCTGTGCGCGTATTGGGCGGTTGGGGTTTTGGGCGGAAGAGGTGCTGTCGCGGCTTTAGGCAGTTTGCGGCGGGGACTCGTTGTATCGCTTGACACGTTTCGGAATTTAGCATGGGTGTTTCGGCTGCGCTCAACACGATGGTTTGTAGGATTTTGCCGAGTTGACAGGGGCTTTGTCGGGTTCGGAATGGTTGATGACTCGGAAATCTCGGAGGGATCTTTCGAATTACCGGCTGTTTAAGCCGTCGTCGAAGTAGGCTTGTTCTTTTGGGGGGCCGGGTTGGTGTTCGAAGTTTACTCGCTCAAGTTCGATCGCGTAGGGGCGGCCCTGGACCTGGGTGAGGATGGCGGCTACATACTCGCCAAGAATTCCCATAGAGAGCATTTGGACAGAGCTGAAGAAGAAGATACCGATGACGAGAGGTGCAATGCCGACGGAAAAGCTTGACCAGAAGAGGAGCTTGTAGACCAGGTACGCAAACGCGGTCAGCAGGGAAACCCCGGCTGAGATGAAGCCGATAAATGTGACGAAACGCAGCGGCACCTTGGACAGGTTCGTGATGCCGAGCATCGCCATGTCGTAGAGCGTGTAGAGGTTGTTTTTGGTGAACCCGCGCTTCCGGACCGGCTGATGGTAAGGGAGCAGCTTGTAAGGCAATCCGATCTCGGCGATCATTCCCCGGAAGTAGGGATAGGGGTCTTTGAAGGACTTGACGATATCCACGACCTTGCGGTCGTAGAGCCCGAACCCGGTGAAGTTTTCGAAGGTCTCCACCTGAGAGATCCGGCGAACGAGTCGGTAGTAACTCGTGCGAATTCCGAACATCAGCGACGATTCATCGCTGGTGTTCTTCACGGCCAGTACCATCGAGCAGCCGTTCTCCCACTCGCGCACAAAATCCAGGATCATTTCCGGAGGGTCCTGCAGATCGGCGACAATGCCGATAACGGCATCCCCGGTTGTCTGCATAAACGCATGGTGAGGAGAACGAATATGGCCGAAGTTGCGCGCATTGACTATCACCCGAACATTGGTGTCTGACGCCGCGATCTTCTTGAGAACTTCGACAGTGTTGTCCGACGAATGGTTATCGATGAAGATATGCTCGTAGCTGTAGTTTTTGAGCGTACACATGACGGCGCGGACACGGTCGTAGAGCTCTTCGACATTCTCTTCTTCGTTGTAACAGGCAGTGATAATACTGATTGTGCGCAATTACTGTCTCCTCTTCCGGTTCACAAAAGCGCCGCGCCGTTCCCGGCATCCGGCTACCCGCTGTTGAACGTGAAGCGCCGATTTCCAAAAAAGCTGACAAAGACCCCAACGACAGTTAAAATCGCACCGGCGATATACGGCGCCTTGTGGTGCAGGTGAAAACCGACATGCAAAAGGCCGACAAGCATCGGCAGGACAACAAAACCGGGAAGCGTACTGCTGGTTCCATAGACAGCAAGACATTTGAGCCATTCCTTGAGATAGTTGCCTGTGGTCTTGAAGACGAAGAACTTGTAACCGAAGTATGCGATGGATATATTGATAACGCTCGATATCACCTGCGCCGCCATGTACCCATGCGACATTCGCGGTTCAAGAAGATAGACGAAAAGGGCGAAGACCGAGTAACCAAAAAGCGTGTTCCAAACTCCGACAAGCAGATACCGACCGAACTGACCTGGTGGAATGTGCCTGGTGACCCGTTTAAACCACTCTATCAATGCGCCGCCGTGTCGGTGTCTTCGCGGGATTCGTCTTCAATTCTTCCGCCAAGGTGTTTCGCCAGGAATAACTCGGCGGCTGCATAGAACTTCAAACGGTTCTCGGGACGAGCAAAGCCATGGCCTTCATCGGGAAACAAGAGATAGGTGTGATCGATTTTCTTTTCATTCAGCGCCTGGACAATCTGCTCGGCCTCGGCCTGCTTGACCCGCGGATCGTTCGCGCCCTGCGCGATTAGCAGGGGCGCTTTGATCTGATCGACCTTGAAGAGCGGCGACCGCGACTTGAGAAACTCCTCCTCCGTCGCCGGGTCGCCGACACGCCGGGTAAAAGTCGAAAGCATCGGCGCCCAATAGGGCGGGATACTTGCGATGAGCGTCAGCAGATTACTTGGTCCGACGATATCGACGGCGCAGCAAAAGAGATCGGGAGTGAAGGTCGCTCCGACAAGCGCCGCATAGCCGCCATAAGATCCGCCATAGATCGCCACCTTGCTTTTATCGGCGATTCCCTGATCGACAGCCCATTCGACCGCATCGACCAGGTCGTCATGCATCTTCCCGGCCCACTCTTTGTTGCCGGCGTTCAAAAAAGCCTTGCCGTATCCGGTCGAGCCACGGTAGTTGACCTGCAGCACGCCATATCCGCGATTCGCCATCCACTGAACATCGGGGCTCAAACCCCAGCCATCCCTGGTCCACGGCCCGCCGTGAACATTGAGGATGAGTGGAAGGTCCTTCTTTTCCGTATCCACAGGCGTGGAGAGGTAACCGTGGATGGTGAGTCCGTCACGGGAAACAAAAGAAATCGGCGCCATCGGCGCCAGTTGATAGCTGTCTATCGATGGACGAGCCGAAAAGAGAAAACGCAAAGTCTTGTCCTGGCGGCTGAATAGGTAATAGGCCGGAGACTTCGTATCGAACTGTGCGCTGATCACCCAAAGCTGGTCGTCGCGGTCGCGCGATGCCAGGGAGATCTCGCCGGCAATTTTGGATGCCAGTTCGTCAAAATCCGCCGCGAATTCAGGGTCGAAATAAGTCCACTCGGTCTTGTCGCGAGTGACGGAGACGGCCTGCAGCTCGTAGGTGTCCGGATGCTGAATTAAGTGTCCGACATCGTAGTCCGGGTCGGCCAGGATACCTTCGACAGTCCCATCGGTCAGACTGCGTTTCACAAGCCGGCCGGCGTTGACTCCAGTCGAGTCGATCAAGTACAGCGCCGAACAATCCTCGGTGAAGCCCGCGAGTCCGCTGCTGAGGGCATCGTCCGGCGACCATTCAACCAAAACAGTCCACGCAGAGTCTTCAGTGGTTGGATCGCGGACAAGAAGCTGCGAGCCGCCGTCGGGAAGAGCGACCGTCGCAGTGCGAACCAACTGCGACGGGTCTATGCCCCATCCGACCTGATTCCCCGGGTTTTTCAGCACCTGGGTAATTTCGCCGGAAACCAGGTCGAGCGAATAGACGTCGTGCGCTCGTGGATCATCTTTATTCAGTGCAATCAAAATCCTGGTAGGGAAGCGCTTACTGACATCGAGGACACGCGCCTGAACATTGTCGAACGGCGTCAAATCGCGTGTCGTCCCGGCTGCAATGTCTACCGAGAAGAGTCTCCAATTTTCGTCTCCGCCGGTATCCTGCAGGTAAATAATTTGCGACGAGTCCTGCGCCCAGAAGTAAAAGCGAATGCCGCGCAGGCGATCCTGAGTGATCGGAGCAAAATCTTCGAGGCTTCCGGCCGACGGTCCAACCCAGACATTGAGGACACCGTCTACCGGAGCAATAAACGAGAGTTGGCTTCCGTCGGGTGAGATGCGCGGCTGGACCCGTTCTGGGTTTCCGAACAGTATTTCGCGCGGTATGAGAGGCGGCAAATTATTTAGCGGCATAGAACGAAGTTACAACTTTGTGAAACATTATGACCTACCAGGTATCTTATTGAGCTAGGACGGATCTCACGTCAACAAATCAAAGGAACGTCGTAATGAAACTTCACCCGATAGTAATACCGTCATTCTTATTAACCGCCCTGGCGCTGGTTTCTGGGTGCGGCGGCAGCAGCACATCGACGACGAGTGCGCAGCCGGATACGTTGGTAGGCACCTTGGGGGAAAACTTGTCGAACAACCCCGCCGCAACGCCCACACCGCTTGCAGGATGGACCGTCTACCTCAACAGCGCCGGATCACCAGTCAACGCAGTAACGGCAGCGAACGGCAGCTTCTCGCTGCGGGTTCCTGCGAACGATGTCTCCGCCACCGGCAATCCACTAATCTTGACTCCGCCGACTGGCTATTCGGGACCGCTGACCACAGAAACCACCAAGATCGTCGGCCTTAGTTCAGCCGGTGAGCAGGAATTGATCGTAGAAGTGACAATCGACGGCAACGGGACGGTGACGGTACAGTAGCTAAAGCCCGACCCGCCGCAGCTTCTGCATGATCGGCACTTCACTCGGCCAAACTCGTTTAACTCCGTCGCCGGTCGCCGTCTCTACCAGGCGAATATCCCGAACTATTCGATTGATCCCGTTGGGCTCCAGTGAGGCCGCTTGATCGCTTCCCCACGAGGCGCGGTCGGTTGTGATATGCCTTTCGACAATGCACGCGCCGAGTGAGACCGCGGCGACTGTCGACGGCAAGCCGGTTTCATGTCCGGAATAACCCACTGGAATGCCGTATCGTTTTTTGAGGAAGGGAATGACTGCAAGGTTGAGCTCTTCGTACTTTGAAGGATAAGTACTGGTAGTGTGCAGCAGAACAAGATCTTTCGTCCCCAGAACCTCAACTGCGTGATCGATCTGTTCGACCGTACTCATGCCTGTAGAAAGAAGAATCGGTTTTCCTGTTGCTCGTGTATGCTTGAGCAGATGGTCGTCAGTGAGCGAGGCCGACGCGATCTTATAGGCCGGAAGATTAAACTGCTCCGCGAATTCGACAGAAGGTTCGTCCCAGCACGACATAAACCACGTTATATTGATATCCCGGCAGTAGCGGTCAATCTCTCGATACGCATCTACTCCGAGTTCGAGGCCGCGCTTCAGGTCGCCGTTGGTTTCACCAAACGGGCTTTCGCGCGGCTTTGCCAGCTCTTCCGGAGTGTAGACGATATCGACGGTTCGCTTTTGAAATTTGACCGCATTGCATCCTGCGGCGACAGCTACGCTGATCAACCGTTTGGCAAGATCGATATCGCCGTTATGATTAATTCCGATTTCCGCGATAATATAGCAAGGCTGTCCGTCGCCGACTATCGTCTTACCAATCTGAACGGTTGTCATGATGTTTCCTCAATGAAACCTGAGTTTTTCGAATCATACCATGCTTTCGTAAGCTTTATCCCTTCAATTAACGGCACCGTCTGTACTAGCCCCAACTCGCGTTGAGCAAGCGCTGTCGAAGGAATATAACGGCTCGGCGGAGAATTCGGGGTGGGCTGCTGTTTGACGACAACGTCCAAGGAAGGATCGTTGAGGCCGGCAACTATGCTAGCGATGTCAGCAATCGTCAACGCTTCCTCAGAACCAACGTTATAGGCATTTCCACTCCGCCCGTTGAGTAGTATCGACCACAGCCACCAGCTCAGGTCGCTCATGTAAAGATAACTGCGAAATGAGGTGCCGTCGCCGCTGACAACGATCGGGCCTCCGTGGATTGAGTCGCGAATGAAATTGCCGATTGCAAAGTGTGCATCCAGCGGCAGATAAGGTCCGACAAAGGCAAAGCATCGAGCAATCGTGACCGCAAAATCCGTTTTAATGGAGTCGCGGCAGAGTGATTCTGCATCCCATTTTGCATTCCCATAGTTAGTCCGTTGGCGTGGATTCACCCCGTCCGCATACTCTTCATCGACAAGCATAAGATCGTCCGGCTGCCTTCCGTAGACAGCCCCCGAACTGACAAAAAGAGCCCGTGCGACTCCGTTTCGCCGAGCAATTTCCAGAGCGTGCTTTGTTCCGTCGATTATCACCGAACTTTCCACTTCATCCGTAATTCGCGATATTTGCGGGGTGGAATCAGCGGCGGCATGAATCATATAATCGAAATGCAGATCGGTCTCAAAATCACGAATATCGCCTTCGATAACATCGATGCTCGAACTGCTTGCAAGAGGACCACGGCGGCTTCTGAATCGTTCGGCAGACCGGGTGACCACAACCGCACGAGCATCCAGTCGATAGAGCTCGTTAGCCTGGAGAAGAGCATGCAGTATCCACGACCCGAAAAAACCAGAAGCGCCGGTAATGAGGATTGATGAAGAACGGAGCTTTTCCCATTGGGTTCTTTTCGGTTTTATGATCGTATCAAGCGGCGTAGTTATCGCGATTTGGTCTGCAGCTCCCGTGTAATTAGCCACTGAGCAGGTCCTTCGCTGCACTGCGCAGTCCCGACGAAAATCGAGAGTAGCGACCGGACGACAGTTCTTGAAACACCGGCCCAATTCTGCCTAGTAATGTCGGGTTCAACTCTATCCTGGCGCGCAAATGTTCGATGTAGCAGCGAGTCAGCTCGAGGTTCCTAATCTGATCCGGCGAAGGATATTGTCTCATCCTGTCGTGAAGCGCAGTCAAGTGCTCCAGGTGAACGATGTAGTGCTGCTTTCCGAAATTGGGGTGGGACCGAGTAACTCCGGTCACCTGGTTTGGATGTTGTCGATAGAGTAGCAGCTTGTTCGGGTCGCGGCGAACCGTGGTTAGATGCGAAGCTATGAGCGCCAGCCACGCGTCGTGCGGTATGGCCGGTGAAACCGGGATGGGCAGCGCGGCGTCGACGACCTTTCTTGCGAAGGCGGCGGCGGCTCCAGTGACCACATTGCGATTGGTAAGCAGGAAAGTAAACGGATCTGAATCGAATTCGGACTGCTCGGCAACGGTGAATTCGAAGGCTTCCCAGAGCGTTTTCCCCAGCGGCCGAAGAGCATTGTCGACGATTAATGCATTCGCGAAGACCATCGCTGTATCGGGATTACTTTCGAAAACGGAGGCAACATCGCTCAGTTTGTTCTTCGGCCAGACATCGTCCTGATCGCTGAGAAAGATTATGTCTCCGGCGCTCATTTCGAGAGCTGACTGGAAATTGGGTGTGACACCTTCATTGCATTTGCTTTTCACGATGCGTACTGGAAAGGAAGCGGAAGCGGCGAACCGACTGAGTATGTCCCAGGTCTCGTCAGTAGAGTGATCGTCGCTGACCACCAGTTCATCGGGCAGACGATTCTGTTCGGCAAACGACAGCAGTTGTTCCTCGAGATATTCGGCGCCGTTGAATGTCGCCATTGCGATAGATGTCTTCACGGCCGTTCAGCGAATTTCCACTTCATGGCGTTAAAGAAGACGTAACCGGAACAGAGTATGAAGAGAGTGGTAAAGATCGTGATGACGAAATAACGATAATCGAACGGTGCGCTGAGAAGGAGATGATGTCCGCGCTGACTGATGATTTGCTGTCCAAAGAAGATCTGCTTGAAAGCCGTGACAATCCAGGCGATCGGGTTCGCAAGGTAAACATGGTAGATCAAGGATCGGATGAAAGGCGACGTAATTTTCGTGGAGTAAAAGTTGTTCTCGGCAAAGTAGAGAATTGGCACCAAGTAAAAGAGCAGTCCGAGGAAGATGTTGATAAAAAAGCGTACATCCTCGAAAAAGAAAAATATCGCCGTGCTAAAAAAGCACGATCCTAGAGTGAGCAGATAGGTCAGCAGCATTAAAGCCGGCAGCAGGAAGATGTCATGCGTCGGAGGCCCGGGCCATCCGTAAAACGGCACGAGAATAATATAGCGATAGACGATGAAGACGAACAGGGATAGCAGCATCTGTGTGAAATTGACTGTGACATAGGTGATCACGAATATTTCACGTGGAAAGTAAACCCGCTTAACCAGCGGCTGCATGGCATCGATGGACGTAAACGCAGACATCATGCTGGTTTGAAAGAAGCCGAATGGAATTGTCGCGCACATAATGTACGCGCTGAGGTTCTTCGGGCCGGCGTTCAAAATGAACCCGACCGCCAGCGTCATCACCAGCACCTGAACAAGCGGCGCAATCATCGAAAAAGCGACTGCGGAGGGGGACGAGCGGTACCGAGACAGCCATTCGCGAACAAGCATACGCCACAATAGGCGCCGATACTCAAACAGCTCCGTTATGTCGGCCCGAGCCGTAGATAATGCTGATGCCCTCGGCCTGATTACCGTCGACAAAGCTTTTCACTTTCTTCAATCGATTTTTCGTTTAGCAACACGTAGAAGGTTGGGATTGCAATCATGTGCTCGAAGTCCAATACAATATAGCATCAAAATTCACCGCGTCGAAGATTTCCAAGCGGTGATGCCTGTATCTTCCCGTGCGGTAGAGAAAGTATAATGCCACCGATATGTTCGACGATTTCGCCGTGCCGCAAACGTCCGCAAGCAAAACTGCAGTTAAGACCTCCGTTGCTATGTGTACGTACGATGGCGAACGCTTTCTACAGGATCAACTTGTTTCAATATCGTCTCAGAGCAGACTGCCCGACGAAATGGTTGTTTGTGATGACAACTCCAGTGACGAAACCTGGTCGATTCTTTGTTCCTTTTCCAAATCGGCGCCGTTTCCAGTAAGATTAATTCGCAACGAACGCAACCTTGGAGTCGTAGAGAATTTTGAGAAAGCCCTGCGTCTAACAAGCGGAGACGTCGTCTTTCTCAGCGACCAGGACGATGTGTGGCGCATCGACAAAATCGAACGCATCAGCGAACACTTCGAAACTAATCCGGCCACTGGGATGGTCATTACGGACGCCGAAATGGTGGATGAAAATCTGTCGCCGCAGGAGCACTCTTTGTGGCATTTTTGGCGAATGAGCGAAAGGGATCATCGTGATTACAAGCGAGACTTGTTTCGCTTTTTGCTGACGAACCGAAATGTATGCACCGGTGCTACTGCCGCAGTACGCAAGAGCATTATTGCTGCATCCCTTCCGCTTCCACGTTCTAAAGCGATCCTTCACGATGCGTGGCTGGCGCTGGTTTCCGCATCGCTCTCAACGGTATTCGCGGACCCCGAACAGTTAATCAAATATCGGCAGCATTCCGGTCAAATGTGCGGCGTTCGGACAGTTCGCCCGAAGATCGATCGCGAGCATTACTTTGCCCAAAGAGACTATTTAATTCGCTTGCGACAAATTATTACGGACCATCCATGTCCTGCGACTTCGGTGAGATTAACTTTGGTTAACGGATACATCAAGCATCTTGATTCTCGGGTCAAGATGCCTGATCGTTTGATTGGAAGGATCTTACCGGTGCTTATGGAGTTAAGCTTGGGCAGGTATCATCGGTATTCAAGCGGTCATCGCAGCGCCGCTAAGGACCTATTGAAATATGTTGGCAACGATGCTTAACCTGGCGCATACCAGACTCGGAATGACCGCGCAAAAAATATCCAAAATTCGAAACTGGTATATGTTTACGAGGCCCGGACGTAAGCTTAACTTGTCAGCAAATTTAGCGAAGGTCAAGTTTCGAGATGGACTTGTAATATTCGTTCGTCCAAAAACGCACGATCTGTTCATCGTGTACGAGGTGTTTTTGGAGTNNGAGATTGTCCTTTCTGAAGTCCAGGGGCCGGTTCAGGTGGTCGACTTAGGCGCTCACATTGGTTGCTTTTCACTGAGGGCGTTGCGTGCAAGGAGCGACGTATTTGTTGACTGTTACGAACCGTCCGCAGACAATCGAGCGGTTTTAAATAGGAACTTATTGACGAACGGGTTCGACAAGGATCGCGTGAGAGTGTTCGAAGAGGCGGCGGGAGGAGAGGACCGGGTCGACCAATTCTACCATGATCCCTCAATTACGGTCGACAGTAGTTTATATGGCACGGGCGTCGGAGTCAAAGTTCCGGTGGCCTCGTTGAAAACGGTTTTGAAGCGAAGCAAATATCCGGTCGCGATCCTGAAAATCGACATCGAAGGCGCCGAATATGAGCTGCTTGAAACGTCGACCAAGGAAGATTGGGATCAGGTTTTTTGCGTGATGGCTGAGGTTCATAGCGATCCAAGCGGTAAATCGAGCCAAGAAGCATGGCTGCTCAAAATGCGTGACATGGGCTTTGCGAAGCAGTCGCGGGACAATATTGGAGTTCTTTTGGAACGGCAGTAACACACTTGAATTATTCTCTTGTGTTTCTTTTGCGTTGTTGACACGGACTTCGAATTAATAAAGCCGCTGACGATTCTGGTTTATACTGATTATCATGTCCGATCTTTGTGCAGGATTGCCAACCGGAGAGTTGTTGTCCGGATTGGTGTCTGTAACCTTTCGTCAACTTTCTCCACGAGAAATCGTCGATCTTGTCGTCCTTTCAAAGCTGGAATACATCGAATGGGGCGGTGACGTCCATGTTCCTCCAACCAACCTGAAGAATGCGGCTGAAGTTCGACGGATTACGACCGATGCCGGACTTATAGTTGCGTGCTACGGCTCCTATTATCGAGCCGGCGGAATAGATCGAGCTTCCTTCGAGAATGTCCTTGAGACCACGGTGGAGTTGGGCGCACCGTTGGTAAGGGTTTGGGCTGGTGGAAAAGGATCCATCGCGAGTTCGCCCGACGAACGTTCGAATGTCGCTGACGATCTCAGGCGTCTCTGCGATCTTGCCGCCTCCGCCGGTGTGCGCGTCGCGACGGAATATCACGGCGGTACTCTCACCGACAGTCTTCAATCGGCGGTCGAGCTCTTCGAAGCTGTAAACCATCCGCAGCTGATGACATTGTGGCAGCCGAATGGAACATACGATGTCGCAGCCCGTCTTGACGAGATAGAGTCGCTGTCGCGTTCAATTGCAAACGTTCACTGCTTTTACTGGACAGATACTGCCCGGCAGCCGCTTGCGGAAGGGAAGCGGGGATGGACAGAATATTTGGCAGCATTGAAGAACTTAAACCGAAGGATAGCTGTTCTCCTCGAATTCGTAAAGGACGACTCAGTCGAGGCCTATCTCGCCGATGCCGCAGAACTAAAACACTGGCTTGCCCAAGCTTAGCAAATGGCCCAGCACTTAAAAATTTGATCGCCGTCGTCGCTTGAGCTCGTCGTGAAGAGTTTCGTACGCTTCATTTTCATTTCATATTTTGGACGCCACAATATTGTGCGTCTAGGCTTCGGTGCGCGCCTCTATCACAGGCAATAAGATATAATTAGGCAGGTGGTAACGGCAATTTAAGGTCACTCTTAGCGATCGGTTCAAGAGTCCGGGAATGAGAGCTCATTATGAACTCGAATCGCGAATCCGCTGCAATAGAAATTAACTCAACCGGCTTGAAAAACGGATCACTGGGCAGCGATCTGACGACCACTGGGCTGTCATTCCATGTCGCGGATATATTGGAACGTGTCACAGATGCGTTTCTCATACTGGATCGCGACTGGAAAATCGTCTACGCAAACAGTCGTGCTTGCGAGATCAATCGAAAGCCTCTCAACGAGTTCCTGGGCAAGACGCACTGGGACGAATGGCCGGCATCCGTCGGATCGGAACTTGAAAGACAGTATCGGACGGCCATGGAGACCCAGAACGATGTACATTTCGAACATCGATACTCCGACGGAAACCATAATGTCTGGCTGGAGATCGATGCGTACCCCACTCAATCGGACCTCCATATTTTCTATCGCGACATAACGTCGCGAGTTGCAGCGGCAGAAAAGCTGCAGCGAAGTCAAGAAGATCTGCAGTTAGCATTAGATGCCGCGCGGCTGGGCACATTCTATGCCGATTGGCCTCTGGACAAGATTATCTGGAACGAGACATGCAGGTCGCATTTCTTCGTCGAATCGGATGTTGAAGTCGATATACAGCTCTTCTATTCTTTGCTTCATCCGGAAGATAGATTGGCAACTCGTCGAGCCGTCGAGCAAGCAATGTCCGAGCGGTCGCTGTACGATGTGGAGTATCGAACGGTTGCAGCCGACGGTCGAGTTCGCTGGGTAAATGCTGTCGGCCGGTTTTACTACGGACAGGACGGTGCGCCCATTCGATTTTGTGGAATCACCCGAGACATCTCAACCCGAAAATCGGCGCTTCTCAGACTTGAAGCAACAAATAAAAGGACAGCAGGGATATTAGAAAGCATTACCGACGCGTTTTATACGCTCGACCGGGAATGGTGTTTTACCTTCGTCAATACAGAAGCAGAACGCGTTCTGCGCCGGTCGCGTCAAGAACTCATTGGCAAGTGTCTGTGGGATGTTTATCCCCTCTCCCTTTCAACGCGGTTTGAATATGAGTTTCGCCGAGCACTTGCTGAAGATGTCACCATCTACCTTGAAGAGTATTCCAAATCACTCAACACCTGGCTGGATGTCCGAGCTTATCCTTCGCCTGACGGCCTATCGGTTTTCTTTCAGGATATTACCGACCGAAAGCAGGTCGAAACTGAACGTGAGCATCTTTTGAAGGAGCAGCAAGCACGCGCCGAGCGCGAGGCTCTGCTTAATAAAGTTGGGCAAGCGCTCCGATCACTCGATCCCGAGGCAGTCCAGGCTGCGGTGGTGGAATTGCTTGGAATCGCACTGGGCGCGGACCGCTGTTATTTTGCTATTTACGATATTAAAAACACGGTGGTAACTGTGTCAGGCGAATGGCGCCGTGACGGCCTCTCGCCAATTGCTGGTACCTATCCGTTTTCGAACACCGCCGAGATGTTCGCTGAACTTTACCGCGACACCAATCGGTCTGTTATTCGCGATCGCTTGACCGCTTCCGTATCAGAGCAGACAAAGGCCAACATGGAGTCGCTCGATCTGCGTTCGCGCATTTCAATCGCGTTGGTCGACAGCGACGGATTGATGGCCACTTTGACTGCCGCAATGACCGATTCGCCGCGAGACTGGATCGAAGATGAATTAGATTTGGTCGAATCAGTCGCACTGGAACTCAGGTCAGCAATAGCGATGGCACGAGTTGCTCAGCGCGAACACAATATCGCAATGCAGCTGCAGGATGCCCTGCAGCCGGAGCTGCCGGAAGTAATCGCAGGCTTGGAGTTGACACGGTACTACCGGCCGGCGCTCGCTCAGAGCGAAGGAGTCGGCGGCGACTTCTACGACGTGTTCACCACCAAAGAAGGACACACGGCGATAGTGGTCGGCGATCTCTCCGGTAAGGGATTAGCCGCGGCAGCCCAAGTAAGCACGGTGCGTAATATGCTGAGAGCGTTTCTTTATTCTCTTCCAAGCGTTCGAGACGCCGTCACTGAGCTGAACAAAACACTGGCGTCGAACAGTCTGATCAGTGGTTTTGCGACCCTCTTTGTCGCTGAGTTCAACAGCTCGAACGGTGTACTTCGATACGTGAATTGCGGTCAGGATGCTGGATTAATACGCAGGGCGGGGCGTGGATCAGTAGAGTGCCTTTCCGCGACCGGTGCAGCGCTTGGCGCAATAAGTGACGCGTGCTATGAAGAAAAGTACACTGTGTTAACATCCGGAGATATTTTGGCAATCTATACCGATGGATTAACTGAGGTGGGCCCATCGCGGAAAGTCCTGCTGGGATCGGAAGGCGTCACTACGCTTTTAGAGCGAGCTGCCAACGAGACCAGCGAGGAGAACCTGCACGAACTAGCGCTTTCTGTGCTCAGGCGGATTATTGCCGGAGTCGATGCATTCGCTGAGTCAGGCGCAAGAGACGACATGTGCCTGCTGGTCGGCGTGGTGAAATAGGCGAAAGTGTATTGGCAGCCAGTCTGGTCAATTCCCAGCTCTTTCTAGCTGCTGCGAGTCTACTTCTGTATCGAGATCACCGGCAAGGATCGAATTGGTGATCAAGTCGTACTACACGCCGCCTCGCTGCATCAGCTTCTGGCCGCAGTGCATTTTAACTTTTCGGCTGCGTCACCTGGCCGATGAATACGAGGCAATCGTCGGGGTCGGCAATGTGAAACTCCGTCATCCCGTAGTCGCGATCGAAGAGATCCCGGATTCGAAACCGTCCATTGTAACTTTTAACATGCTCCCATAGAGTTTCGATGTCGTCAACCTCAATGTAAATCTCAACATGCCCGCGAATGTCGTGCATTATGTCCTCAGGCGTTGGGCCGTGGAGGTGTACCGACATGCCGTCGCGCCCGACGATTGTGTAGTTCG
Organism: Armatimonadota bacterium; assembly: GCA_003134215.1. Classification (GTDB taxonomy): domain Bacteria; phylum Armatimonadota; class Armatimonadia; order Armatimonadales; family Capsulimonadaceae; genus BOG-944. Next base: position 11,424 of record PLAD01000107.1, on the reverse strand, counting down.
GTGATGCAAGGACGATATCGAAGAGGAGGACTTCACAGTAAAATGAAGTAGTTATCTCCATGTCGGCCACCGAAAGCATTGGACTAATTCTTTTTATTGTCGTCTTTGCGATCACTTCGAGTCCTCCATCACACTGATTATTGTTATCTGCTCACGTGCAACGGTTACAGTATAATTGATCGTGGAAATGATGTTCAATCGACATCAGCAATACAATTGTCAGTTACATCGTCTGGGAGCAGGGATTAAATATGGCATTTCGTTGGGGAATTATCGGACTAGGCTCGATCGCGCGTAAGTTTGCGGAGGGACTCGTAGCAGTCCCGAGTGCTGAACTTTATGCGGTCGCGTCTCGCTCGCGGGAAAAGGCTGAAGAATTCGGCGGCGACTTTGGAGCCAAGAAGCGATATGGCAGTTACGCCGAACTCGCTGACGATCCAAATGTAGATGCTGTTTATGTGGCCACTCCACATACGTCCCATCGCGACGATGCGTTGTTGGCGTTGAACGGCGGTAAGCCTGTGCTCTGCGAGAAACCATTCACTCTCAATGCTGCCGAGTGCGAAGGCCTGATCAAGGTGTCTAAGTCTAAGCAGATTTTTCTGATGGAGGCGATGTGGACAAGATTTATGCCGGTGATGGTGAAGATCCGGGAATTAATCTCTGAGGGATCAATTGGAGATGTGCGTCTCGTCGAGGCGGATTTCGGCTTTCGAGCCGGCTTTAATCCGTCCGCGCGACATTTCGATCCAAAGCTTGGCGGGGGCGCGTTGCTTGATGTCGGAGTATATCCGATCTCTCTCGCGTCAATGCTCTTGGGCCAACCCACGGATGCGGTCGGTCTGGCTGACAAGGGTGAGAGCGGGGTCGACGAACAATCCGCTTATGTTCTCAAATATAAGCGCGGCGAGCTTGCTGTGTTATCATCCGCTATACGGACCAACACGGCACACGTCGCTGCGATCTACGGAACAGCCGGAAAGATTGTCATCGATTCCCCGTGGTGGGTACCGAAACGACTGACCGTCTACCGTGACGGCTCCGAGCCTGAGGCAATCGTCCCGGAGTTCGTGGGAAATGGTTACAATTACGAAGCTGTCGAAGTCGAGAGATGCGTTGCCGATGGTAAGATCGAAAGCGAGATATTGCCTCACGCCGAGACATTGGCCATTATGATAACGCTGGATAAGCTTAGATCGCAGTGGGGTTTGGTATACCCGCAGGAGAAAGTATGAAATACGGTACAGTTCCGGGCGTCCGAAGGCAGGTTTCCCGACTCGTACAAGGAACCGCGACAGTATTCGATCCTTCCAATATCAAGTCCTGTTACGAAATGCTGGACCTTTCACTGGAATACGGGATCAATACGTTCGATCTGGCGCACTGTTACGGCAAAGAGCGCTCTGTCGTATTTGGCCAATGGCTAAAGGATCGGCAAGTCGCCGATAAGGTTGTGATCCTGGCCAAAGGTGCACATCCCTATGGAAGCCCGAGGGTAACGCCTAAGGATATAACCGACGATCTTGAATCAAGCCTTTCATGGATGCAAGTGGATTACGTCGATCTTTTTGTACTGCATCGCGATGATCCTTCCGTTCCGGTAGGGCCGATCGTCGAAATTCTCAACAAGCATAAAACTGATGGAAAGATTGGTGCGTTTGGTGGTTCGAACTGGACATATCAGCGTATTGCAGAGGCCAATGAATATGCTTTATCCAGTGGATTGACCCCGTTTGCCGTCACCAGTCCGAACTTCAGCCTGGCGAGACAAATTGAAGCGCCCTGGTCTGACTGCTTGTCTATCAGCGGTCCAGGAGGGGAGGAAGCCCGCAGTTGGTACTCCAAAAATCATATATCAATCTTCTCCTGGTCCAGCCTGGCAGGCGGCTTTTTTTCAGGACGGTTCTCCAAAACCGACTTAGACGTATTGGAGAAAGATCGTTCGAGCCTTGAACTCTGCCTGCGCTGTTCCGCCAGCGAAGACAACTTCGAACGGCTGGATCGGGCGAAAAAACTGGGGGATCAAATGGGCTATTCAGTACCTCAGATCGCGCTGGCCTATGTAATGCTGCAGCCGCTGGATATTTACGCGCTCATTTCTTGTGACGGCCGGTCGCAGTTTGAGTCGAATGTTGCCGCTTTAGATCTTCTACTTACCGAGCAAGAGATTGCCTATCTGGACCTGCGAGTAGATTCGTTATAGGGGATGATTTGACGATTCTCAATCGTATTCACCCTGTTAGCGTGAGTGATAGTAAGTGAATCTGTCGACCATTGCCGCCATGAAAATTGACCAAAAAAACGCAACGTAAACGTATGGGTAGAAGTAAAAACGGCTGGCGATAGCGTGCACACCAGCCAGTACGGGACTAGCTAAGCAAAAAATTGGAAGCAGTATGCTCCAAAGCAGAACATTCTTTGATTTGCATACAGCATACAAAGTGATCGCGACCGGTATCCAAATCAATGCCCAATTAGAGCATATCAATAGTAGGATGTTGGTGGGAGCGTACATGACGCCGGGCACCGCGATAAATTCCGATTTTAATAATGCCATCCAATCGATGAGAAATGAACCGAGTGTCAACTCCATGAAAACATCTAGCGCAGTCCCGATTGTGCCGCGACCAGTATTAGCGACGGCAAAATGAAAAAAAGTCGAATGAGCATAAGCGATATTTTCTAAGGCTCCCCATATTGTGAACGTAACTGCAGCACTGATTCCAGAGCGTCCAAGGTGAGGGTACCGATACGTATATTCAATGATAAAAATTATGGCAGGCAGAAGCATCGCGTCCTCTTTCGAACACATTGCCATAAAAACGTAAACCCACTTTGCCCACCATCGTTTTGAATGCAGCGTAGCTAGAATTGCCATTAATGAAAACAAAGTGGCAAGAGGAGCGCCGACGCTGCAAGCCCAAGTGACAGCTTCCATCCCTGGAGTAAAGATTAACACGATCAACGGTGTAAGGTAAGACAACCCTACATATCGCGGAGCCAGAGCTTCTATCAGTTTTTGTATGTAGAAACAAACTGACCCAAACACAACGGCGCTAAACACGTGACTTGCGACTTCAGAAGCATGCTGTCCGAACAACAGGCCGATGCTATTCCACGAAAGCATAAGTATTTTTGCAAACGGCCGATAAAACCAATTTATACGCCATGGATTGATGCAATTAAAGAACTTGGTAATCGTCAGCGGACCCATCGCCCTGAATAACAAGTCGTCGGCGTACCAGGGAAGCTGCAGAGATTGCCGGCACGCAATAATAGCGCCTGCCGTCCAAGCTACTAGTTGTGCGCAATCTCTGATTTTAATTAGTGTTTCCCATTGCCGACATACATTTGTGGGATTTCTAAAAGTAGAAAAAACGGAGGAAATATTAACTCCTGGCCAAAATTACCTATGGCATAACAAACATCTAAGAGCTGCACTTCGATATTATCATAATACTCGTACCGCTTCAAGGGCCGATTAATTCCGATATTGCCGAAGCACGTTCTAGAAGCGCCGCTCACCGCGAAGTCGCGCCAATGCTTCACGTGGGCTATTCGATTGGCCCGCAGAAGCGCGTCCGAGCGACATACACCATTGTTTGTTGCTTTTCTAGCAACAATTGCAATATAATGTCTCTACTAACAGCATAAAATCCGCCTATTGTTTGTTGTACCGCGCATTTTGGTCAATCACGTTCGAATTTCACTCCACCGTATCTAGTTGGCTTCGTATTTCGGCCGTTGTAGTAATAAATATTACCGAACGATGCATTTTATTGAAGTAAGAGGGGCAAAAGATGGCTATTTCTCGCCGTAAGTTTATGATAAAAAGTGCTGCCGCAGCAGCGGCAGTCACGCTCTTTGAGGCAGGCAAAACTTTTCGAGCAACGGCCGCGACCGATTTAAGAAGTGGGCCGGTCGAACCGTCATGGGACTCGCTCGCGCAATATGAATGTCCTGAATGGTTTCGTGATGCCAAGTTCGGACTTTGGGCGCACTGGTCAGCGCAATGCGTTCCGGAACAAGGTGACTGGTATGCGAAGCAGATGTATATTCAAGGCAACCGCGACTACGAGTTTCACTGCGCGAACTATGGGCATCCGTCTAAAGTAGGGTTCAAAGAAATCGACCATATGTGGAAGGCCGAAAACTGGGATCCTGCATCGATGATGGAGATGTACAAGGCGGCCGGCGCGAAGTACTTCGTCGCCCTTGCAAACCATCATGACAATTTAGATTGCTACGATTCAATCTATCAGCCATGGAATACTACTAAGGTAGGACCAATGAAGGACATCGTGGGAACCTGGGCGAAAGAGGCGCGCAAGGCCGGACTACGTTTTGGCGTGACGGTACACGCATCCCATACGTGGAATTGGTTTGAAGTGGCACAGGGCTCCGATGCTACAGGACCTCTCGCCGGCGTCCCGTATGACGGGAAGTTGACAACGGCGGATAGTGCCGGCACCTGGTGGGGCGGCCTTGGCCTCGACCCGCAAGACCTATATGCGCAAAACCATCCAGTTGGAGGCGGAGCTTGGGAGTTCGAAAAAAGCACCTGCCCACCGAGCAAAGAGTACTGCGAAAAGTTCTACAATCGTACCATCGATCTGATTGACAAGTATGATCCCGATCTACTTTACTTCGACGATTCCGGATTGCCGCTTCATCCGGTGAGCGATGTCGGACTCCGAATTGCAGCCCATTATTACAACGCAAGTATTAATCGGCGCAAAGGCAAGATCGATGTCGTGCTAAATACAAAAGATCTTAGCGATCAGGAGCGTAAGTGTATGGTCCTCGACTTTGAGCGAGGAAAAAGTGAAACGATTGAGGCTTCACCTTGGCAGACTGACACCTGTATCGGTGAATGGCATTATCGTCGGTCGCTCTATACCGATCACAAATACAAGAAGCCTGAACAGGTTGTAAAGATGCTGGTCGACATCGTCAGCAAAAACGGCAACCTTTTGTTGAATATTCCCGTCCGCGGCGATGGAACCTGGGATCCAGATGAAATCGCATTTTTGCAAGGCATGGCAGCATGGATGAAGGTTAATAGTGAGGCCATCTATTCTACTCGGCCCTGGAAGATACCCGGCGAGGGACCGATCAAGCTTAAAAGCGGCGGTTTCTCTGAGGGAGGAGAGGACCGCCTCACATCGAAAGACTTCCGATTTACAACCAAGAACGGCGTGCTCTATGCGACAGCAATGGACTGGCCGGATGACGGTAAGCTGGTGGTGCGGACGCTTTCCGGTCAATCGAACGGGATCGTTGGCAACGTCTCGTCCGTCGAACTGCTCGGGCACGGAGCTATTCCATTTAAACAGACCGATAAAGGGCTTGAAGCCGATCTGCCGGAAGTCAGGCCGTGCGATATCGCATACGTGTTAAAAATTAAGGGCGTGGATCTTACAGCATCCAATCCCGTGCCGCCGGCTCCGTCAGCACCGACAGCTATTGAACCGTCAGCCGACGGTTCACTTAACTTGACGCCTGCTGAAGCGACGATCAGTGGGGCTCTTAAGCTTCAGACTGGAGTTGTTCCTAACATCGGATATTGGAATACTCCCACCGACACCATTACGTGGAACGCGCATTTCGCTACTGCAGGCGCCTACGACTTTGCAATTAAGGCTTCCGCTCTCAAGCAATCTTCGGTAACGCTGGATGCCGGTGGAACAGCTACGGGCGTGCAGCAAATTTTAGCTACTGGAAGTTGGGACGCGTACCAGTCGTTCTCGGGTGCAGTGCTGACTATTAGCGCACCTGGCGACTATACGATAACGGTCAAAGCGACCGACTCGACATCATTTCAGCCTGTTAACATCGCCGGCGTTGTCCTGACGCCGAAATAGGTTGGCGAGTGTTCGGCCTTAACGCTCAGGATCGAGCTTAGTTCATTCGCCCTGATAAGCAGTACAGCTGCTTATCGGGGCTTTCTTAGGAGTCCCTTGCTGTGGAATTCCAGTCACGATCGCTCGTATATGGTCCCAGAGTCTGCGGACAACTCATGTACAGCACTTCCGATATTGCGCTTTCGATGCTGCTTTCACTACCGGAGCAAAGCTCCCTGTGGACGGCGGGCGAACGCAGCACTGACGCATTAGTTTCTGCGCTACTTGCTGAAATTTCGGGTTCGGGGTAATGTAGGGCGATGGCTAGTGTTGAACTCACCCACGTCTTTAAGAGATATGGAAGCGTCGTTGCGGTCAAGGATCTGAACCTTGAGATCCAGGACAAAGAATTTATGGTCTTGGTCGGGCCTTCGGGGTGCGGGAAAACTACCGCACTTCGAATGATCGCAGGGCTTGAAGAGATCTCCGATGGTCAGATCAAGATCAACGGGAAGATCGTTAATGATGTTCTACCCCGCGACCGTGATATTGCAATGGTTTTCCAGAACTACGCGCTCTATCCGCACATGACTGTCTACGACAATATGGCCTTCGGCCTCAGTCTGCGCCGGGTGTCGAAGGCCGAAATAGACCGTCGAGTCGCTGACACTGCTCGCCTACTGGGGCTGGAAGAACTGCTCAAGCGCAAGCCGCGTGAACTGTCAGGCGGTCAAAGCCAGAGGGTTGCCCTCGGGCGAGCGATTGTGCGTGAGCCGCAGGTCTTTCTGATGGATGAGCCATTGTCGAATCTCGATGCGAAGCTACGAGTTCAAACCCGTGCCGAAATTATTAAGCTTCATCGTCGTCTTGGCATAACGACGATCTATGTAACGCACGACCAGATCGAAGCCATGACCATGGGCACTCGAATCGCAGTGATGAAGAATGGCGTTTTGCAGCAGTGCGAGAAGCCGATGGAGATCTATGCACGGCCGGTAAACATGTTTGTGGCCGGATTCATCGGAACTCCATCGATGAACTTTATCGAAGTCACTCTGGCTAAAGGCGGCGAGGGATATATTTTACAAGTTGGGACTTACGAGCTCGGTACGCCGCCGGTTTCACGTGAGACACTGGATAGGTATGTCGGTAAGAAACTGATCCTGGGGATTAGGCCGGCCGACCTGTTCGACCGAAATCTTAAAAATCCATTTGAGTCTACTCCGCAAAATACCGTGCGTACGGCTGTCGAGGTTGTCGAGCCGATGGGGGATATTACAACGGTCTATGCCGTTTTCGGCGCAAACCAGATCACAGCTGCGGTCGCTGCAGAGACTGCTGCCAGTGAGGGCAATGCGCTTGATCTGGTGATCGATCTCGATCGCGGCCATCTTTTCGACCCAGAAACTGAACTCGCCTTGCGCTAACAGCCTGGTCGTCTGTGCGGCTCTCGGGCGACTCATGGGCTTAAGTAATGCGGTCGCATGGTAAAGTAAATTATCGATATGGATTTACTGAGCGACAGCAATTTTCAGACAGGCCTGCAGCGGTCTCTCGAAGGAGACCACAGCGGTGCGATCCTCGCCTTTGAGATTGCAGCGAATCGCTTCGCCGATTCGGCTGAGCTGCATTATGAGATCGGCCTGGCTTATCAGCGTCGCGCAGAGACTTCGATGCCCGCTGCGCTTCGCCTGAATGACCCTGGGACGGAACTCCCCACTGCAGGCCTTGCGTCGAGCGTCGGCGGTGTGCTCAATGCCTTCCTCGGTCTTGCGGTAGTCGGCGCATCGAAAGCAGTCGGTCAAACGGATTGGATTGTTCAGTACCGCGATGATTTTCGCAGTTCGGCTGCTGCATTCGAACGTTCAATCGCCATCGATCCCGATTACGCACCTGCCTACTATGCGCTCGCCCACAGCCTGCGATATTTAGGGCAAAACGAGACGGCAGCGCAGCAGGCATCGAAAGCAGCGCAACTTGTTCCCGGAAACCGTCACTACCAGTCGCGATCGCAAGCAATCGATGCCGGAAGAAGCGCAAGGGAAGTTGCCGGAGGAGCTGTGCTTACGTGGAACGATGTGATCCTGCCGGAGCGGACAAAGCGGGAGCTCAAACAGATGCAGCTTTTGCTTGAACAGCCCGGCCTTTCGCGGGAACTGGGTATTGACCCTCCGACCGGCCTGCTGCTCTATGGTCCGCCGGGGACTGGCAAAACTACGATCGCCAGGGTGCTGGCACACGAGTCCAAGTGCCGATTTTTTTCGACAACGCCCGCAGAGATCAATTCTATGTGGCTCGGGGAGTCCGAAAAACAGGTCGCACGACTATTTTCACAAGCCCGTGCCAATGCGCCGTCGATCGTCTTTCTCGATGAAATCGATGCGCTGCTGCCGTCGCGCAGCGGCGGAATCAACATGTATTCGGACAAAGTGGTGAACCAGTTCCTGCACGAAATGGATGGGATGACACGGAATTTTCGAGTCTTTGTGGTCGGTGCGACGAACCGTAAAGATATGCTTGACCCAGCCTTGCTCCGCGGGGGAAGGCTGTCGCGGGAGATAGAGATTCCACTGCCGGATTTCAACGCGCGGCGCGCGCTTTTCGTACTTGCCACACGAAATGCTCGAATTGACGATGATGTGGATCTCAATTCGCTCGCCCAGCTAACCGACCGCTACAGCGGTGCGAATATCAAAGCGCTGGTGAATGAAGCGGGCCTGCAAGCGCTGATCCGCCTCTCAAACGGCGCCATAGCCGAGCACTCATCACGCAGACTCACAGCAGCCGACTTCGACGAAGCCCTCATAAACTTCAAGCCCCAAGACGACCCTCCTCCTGGTAATTGGAGAATGTTCGGTTAGACCACGTGATTTTTGTTCAGCCTTCGTTGATGCGTCGATCAGTAACAGAAGCTTGAGATAATCCGAGCAAAACCTATGATAGATACAATGTAACAAGTGGGTTATGCCTACAATGGGATAGTGTCATGCTTGCTAAATAACTCCCGAGGCCTTACGAGTTTTAGCAGAATTAGACCGCTCTGATCCGAACCGCGCAGCGCAGGTTCGCGCCGCATTTGCGAAAATGCCGTCGGATATTAAGTTCAAAGGTCTTTCTACGCACGAATATACTTCCGTGACCGGGCCTCATAGAGAAAAGGTGTTTGAAGGATACGTTGAAAACCATACGCCGAACGCAATCCGGATTATCTGGTACTACGGACAACGGCGTGGTCAAATTCTGACTGTTTACGTAATTCCACATCCCGACTAGTGAAATCGTTCCTGGCTGCTGGGTCGTGGTAAAATTGATTCGGTAGTTTATTTTAAGGGGCAATTATTTATGGCGGTAGAGGATGTGCAGCAGTTGATCGACCTTTTGGAGCTTTCGCCGGCGGTGACGGAGCTTTCCATTTCGAGCGCCTCTGGAAGCAAGGTAACGATTAAGCGGGCTCTCGCGGCGCTGGCAGCGCCGCAGACACCATTGATGGTACAAAGTGATGACGAGTATTTCGAAAATGTGACGGCCGCGGAGCGGGCTTCGGCTCCTGTGACTATCACGGCGACTATGGTCGGCCTTTTTCATGAGGCCAATCCGCCAATGGCAATCGGCTCTAATATCGTCAAGGGCCAGATAGTTGGCTATATTGAGTCGATGCGCCTGATGAATGAAGTCGTCTCCACCGTCGAGGGTGTTGTGGACGTGATCATTATCTCGGAGTCACAGCCGGTAGAGTACGGACAGCCACTCTTCGCACTGGCTGCAGGCTAAATCTTACAAATCAAATCCACGACAAGGATTAATTTGATGCAAAGAAGTGTTCGATTTCGACGAGTACAGCAGAGGGGCCAATGGACGATCATAGGCCTGATCGTTGCCATGGCGATCATTGTCATCCTTTCTGCTTATTTATACCCAAAGTATATGGCGCCTGGTGGAACGGACGGTTCCGTTCAATCTCCAGAGCAGGACGCACAAGATGTCGCCTGCGGCACATACTATCAGCAGATTGGCGATGCGATTATCGAGTATAAGGATGAGCACGGTCATGTACCGCACAGTTTGCGTGCTCTCAAATCGGAAGGGGTCACCAAGGACATGTACGATGATCCTTTCTGCAAGTTCACCTACGATCCACAGACCGGTATGCTCGGCGACCGCGATGTAGCGCTTCCGGCAAACTCAACACCTCAAACACCCGTCGCCAATACGACAGCGGGCACTCCTGGATATAACGGTGTCGCAACGTCCACTGCGCCTCCTGCTTCAGTCACGCCTCAACAAAGCTCCGGCCCGAACACGGATATCTACAGCAAGGCGGCGCATTCGGGTGACGGCGCCGGGTATGGCGATGAAGATGGAGCAGGCGGTGGGCATCATGGCGACGGGGGCGGCTCCGGTGGCGGCGACGCTGTAAATAATTTCATGGGCAACTGAAATACAATTTGCTGATTCCGGTTAATGTGGATTTGTTGAAAGTTCCGGCAAATTACGAATAGGACTAAAACCGACGAAGATAGCTGCCTGCCGGCGGCGAAAACAACTTGATTTTAACAACCTCCGGCAATCGCGCCGATGATCATAAACGGTTCGACTCCATCTACGACTGATTTCGGCAGCATCTCGTCGGGACTTTCCAGCGATATATCTACACCATCCGCAAAGAAACGAAGAAACGGCCGCCGCGATGAGGTTTCGTAATCTCGGATAGTTCCTCTCAGCATGGGGTAGATGCGCTCAAGCGAATCGATCACAGTCCTTTGCGTAACCGGCGAGTCGACTTCGACATGCACTTCGTCGCCGCAGCCCGCCAGTCTACGCAGGTGCATCGGGAGGTAAACTCGGATCATACGAGCGTTTGTGCTTCAACTGAAAGAATAGCCGGCAGGTCGCGCACAATAGGGCTCCAGTGGTCGCCGCTGTCGGACGAAGCGTAGACCTGACCGCCGGTGGTCCCGAAGTAGACTCCGCAGGAATCTAGCGTATCGATTGTCATTGCGTCTCGAAGAACATTGACATAGCAGTTTTCCTGAGGGAGTCCGTGCGTGAGGGGCTCCCACTCGTTGCCGCCGGACTTGCTTCGATAGACGCGAAGCTTACCGTCGGGCGGAAAATGCTCTCCGTCACTTTTGATTGGCACGACGAAGACAGTTTCCGGTTCATGGGCATGGACTTCAATAGGGAATCCGAAGTCGGACGGCAGATTGCCGCTGACTTCGTTCCATGAGTCGCCGAAGTTGTCACTGCGCATGACATCCCAATGTTTCTGCATATACAAGACATTGGGGCGTGCGCTGTGCATCGCAATACGATGGACGCAATGGCCTACTTCGGCTGTTGGATCAGGAATAAACTCCGACCGAAGTCCTGAGTTGATCGGTCTCCAGCTATCGCCGAAATCGTCTGAACGAAATGCTCCAGCAGCGGAAATCGCAGTGTAAATTCGGCCAGGTTGTGTCGAATCGAGCAGGATCGTGTGAAGGCACATACCGCCCGCGCCCGGCTGCCACGACGGACCCGAAGTATGTTTTCGGAGACCGTCAAGCTCTGTCCAACTCTCGCCGCCGTCAACGGATTTAAA